>NZ_CP017991.1 GCF_002208095.1 Enterobacter cloacae complex sp. ECNIH7 | reverse complement strand
GCCGTATCAGCAGCGTGGTCTTGCCCGAGCCGGCAACCGCAAATATCACTCTCTTATCCATGCCAGTGCCTCCTGAATATAATCAGGTACCGTCAGCTCTTCGGCGTGCAGCTGTAACAGCCGGAATGCTGCTTCTGCCTTATTGGCCAGCATGTATTCCTGCACCGTGAGTGTTCGGCGGGTTCCGCGGAAAAGCGCGTCACACAGAGCAGCGTTATCCTGATACAGGCAGATTTCAAATGTGGATCGGGTGTTGTCGCGATCAGCAAATGCCCGGGTGCGGGAACACAGCACGTCAGCATAGCGTTCATCGCAGTTTTGCTGATAGTTTCCGTCATTATCACGAAGGGCCGCGACGCGATTTTCCAGAAGACGGGCCAGTTCAAGATAACGACGGAAACTCGTTCCGCCGATAGCGATGATGTGAACCCCGTCATCCTCCGGCGCCCTGCCATACAGGCGGCGATAAAAGGCCTCAATCAGAATAAACTCAGCATCCCCCTCCACGAGCAGTGCACGTCTGGCTAGCGCAAATTCCAGCACGTTATTATCCGGTGCTTTCATGAAGAAGGCGGCAGTCTCAGCGGAAAGTTCATTCATCAGTACCGGCCGGGTAGATCCGAGGAGGATTGCCTTACGTAGATCGAGGCGGGAGGAGATATGGCTGCTGTGTGTGGCAATAAACACCTGCGTCTGCCGTTCAGTGGCAAGCTGATTAACCAGCCTCTTCATACTGACATGGCTGAGATGATTCTCCGGCTCCTCAAGCAACAGTGCGTGGAGCTCTCCCTGCTGCTGATGCCGCTGCAGCGCAAACTCTGTTTTGATGAAGCACTGCCTTCCTTTTCCACGGTGACGAATGGAAATACCGTCCTCGGTAATGTCCAGATTCGCCTCAAGACCTGATTTAGCACCGGAACGCACGCCAAACTGATACGTTTCCAGCGTGTCGTTTATGGCTGACAGATGCCGGGTGCAGAAGAGCATTTTCTGTTGCCGGTAACTGTTTTCAAGCCGGTAACGATCGGCCACCGGCACATTGACGCTGTAAACTGTGCGCGTATATTCCTGTGCGGCGTGCTCGTTATCGATGCGTGCACTGTCTAACAGCAGATGGCGCAGATAGCGTCTGAAGCCGGCGAAATGACCACCGGAGAAGGTGCTGAACCGCACGGAATAGTATTCATAGGGAAAATTATCGGGATCCTGCTGTAGTACATTGTGAATATCCTGACCGTATTCCTCCGTCATTGGTGCAATGCGCATTCTGAGTCCATCCGCATCGATACCCGCCAGATTTTGCCTGCCGTTCAGGTCAGGATCTCCCCCATTACTCAGGAAAACGTCAGCTGTCAGCACGGGTAACAGCTCGGCGCGGCGCTCACCTTCCTGAAAATGCCTGACTGCTGACTGGGACAGGAGCGATTCCACACCCAATGCCTCGACCCGGTGCCGGCTGTCACTCAGCACAAGGTCAAGGGCCAGCAGAATCGTGCTTTTCCCGGACTCGTTGTCACCGACCAGAATGTTACGGTCATGAGTGAAGCGCAGATCCAGTTCCGGAAACTTTTTAAAGTTTTGCAGCATAAGCCGCGTGATCAGAGGCATCTTTTATTCCTTTATATACCGCTGACTGAAAGAGTGTCCGGCAGCGCCAGACCGCCTGTTTTGTATTACAGCGTTATCTTACCCAGTCTTCCAGCACCAGACCCGGCACCCGCTCAAATTCCCGCACATTATTGGTCACCAGCACGGCACCGGCGGCGATGGCGTGCCCGGCGATCGCCGTGTCGTTCGGCCCGATCGGCGTGCCGGCGAGGCGCAGCGCCACCTTAATTTCCGTGGTCGCGTCCACCGCGGTACGGTCCCAGGGCAGGATGGCATCAAGGCGGGCAGCGAAGGCGTCAGCCAGCTTCTGTGCGGCTGGTCCTGCTTCCTGTGATGCCAGTGACACTTCGGCCCAGGTGATGGCCGAAACCACAATGCGGTGACCCCGCAGCACCGCCTGCTCCAGGCGCTTCAGGACGGCTTCCGGCTGCTCGCGCATGATGAACGAGCAGATGTTGGTGTCGAGCATATACATTTTGTTCACAGGTTAACCCGTCCTTCGTCGCTGACAACGTCCCCGCGCTCAGCCATAAAGTCCGGGTCAGCTTTTTCGAGCTCCAGGAACGAGCCCCAGGTCGGCCGGACGGGACGCAGAATAATGCTGTCCCCTTCCCGGACGATCTCCAGCTCGCTCACCCCCTCAAAATCCAGATCGCGGGGCAGGCGGATGGCGCGGTTGTTGCCG
Source organism: Enterobacter cloacae complex sp. ECNIH7 (assembly GCF_002208095.1). Classification (NCBI taxonomy): domain Bacteria; kingdom Pseudomonadati; phylum Pseudomonadota; class Gammaproteobacteria; order Enterobacterales; family Enterobacteriaceae; genus Enterobacter; species Enterobacter cloacae complex sp. ECNIH7. The sequence goes on along the minus strand of NZ_CP017991.1, from coordinate 141,732 downwards.
TTTTTGAAAATAGATACGGTTCTCATGATTTTTCTCCCGGGTAAGTATGGATATGTGATGCATATCCGGAATGAGGTTCATTGCACCGGGTGTGTGCATATGTTCAGTATAGGCAGATGTTCGGCATATGTATATATAGAGCATATGCAGATGGTGAGTATATGCGTATGCCATACCTATGCAGATGTCAGGCATATGGATATGCTTTGCATATCCTTTCTTTTCACTTTTCCCGGTCAGATCCGAAAAAAGGTAGTTCCGGATCTCCGCGAATCTCACCGGCTCGCTGCGGCGCGGAAACACAATATGTGCCACTCCGTTAGCGGAGTTTTCTTCTTTATGCTGTGTTTATCCCCTGCCCCGTGACCGGCCACTCAGCACCGGAAAAGGGCGGTGTGGTTATTCCCTCACCGTGGTACACTTCCGGAAAGTTGCTATATTCAGGAAAGTCGGATCTCCTTGAAACGGGCATCCGGTAATTACAGAGCTAAATTATTTTCATTATTAGCAGTGCTGACTTTGCTTGATGACTCTTAATGATACTTTTTAGTTACGTGAAAACTGACAGGGTTACAAGGGTGTACCTGGTCAGAATTCACGTAGCGCACCTTCACTCGTCTGTTGCTACTTACCCTTTCGTTCCGAGCCTGTTTATCCTGGCATTACCCCATTTCTCCCAAAAGCCGTAAAAATGCCCTCAGCACGCGCCATGACTGGCTTTAACGAGGATCGACGCGGAAAAATGATCCTTTACGTATTTGGTTTTACCCACAATAATGCGGAAGAAGACAATAAAAGGATCCGCGCGCTGCGAATTATTGTCATGGCGGGATCGGTCTGTCAGGTGCAAAATACCTGTATTCATACACAGTGCGTGCGCTACGTGAAAAATAACAGATGAACAACGTCATTCCCCTGCCGAATTCACCAGAACGCGTTTCGTTATTGCCCATCGCCCCGGGCGTTGATTTTGCGACCGCGGTAGCCATGCGTCGTCTGGCCACCGCGAACGGGGTGACACCGGCGTATCTGCTGGCGCCGGAAGTGAGCGCCCTCCTCTTCTATATGCCGGACCTGCGTCATTACATGCTGTTCTCGACGTTCTGGAACACCGGCGTGAGGATCGGCGAATCCCGGACGCTGACCCCGGAATCTTTTGATCTCGACGGGATGCGCCCGTTCGTAAAGGTGCTGTCAGAAAAAGTACGGGCCCGCCGTGGTCGTCCGCCGAAAGACGAAGTGCGCCTGGTACCCCTCACCGATAAGAGCTACGTGCACCAGATGAAGAGCTGGATGGTAACCACCCGCCCCCGCCGCCGGGAGCCGCTGTGGGACGTCACCGATGAAACGATGCGCAACTGGCTGAAACAGGCCGTCAGTCGTGCTGCCGCTGACGGGGTGTATTTTTCCATCCCGGTGACGCCGCACACATTTCGCCACAGCTATATTATGCACATGCTGTATCACCGCCAGCCGAAGAAAGTGATTCAGGCGCTGGCTGGCCATAAGGATCCGCGTTCGATGGAAGTGTATACCAGAGTGTTTGCGCTGGAGCTGGCCGCAACAATTGCCGTTCCGTTTACCAGTGATGGTCGTGATGCCGCTGATATCCTGCGTTCATTGCCCCCGGGCAAATAGACAGGTCAGGACAAAGAAGCGTTCATCAACCTCGCAGGATATTGACTGAGGTGTGCCCGCGAACATACCTCAGTCAATGTAAGCGACAGGAACCCACCTTCATCACATACCGTAGTCAATATTTGCATTCCGGAAGCCAAATCTGCATACGACAGTCAATTTAATGGATAAAGAGTAGGGTCTTTGCCGGGAAGAATTATTGACTGTGGTATGCGCCCTGCATACCACAGTCAATAAGATGTAATTCTGCATACCTCAGTCATTATCGGGCTTGACGCTGGCGAGGGCTTTTGCCAGTTTCTGCGGATCAATTCCAGCAGCTTTCAGGGCGTTAATCACTTCATCGTAATTCTGTTCAGGTATTTCTTCTTCTGGCTTGCGCGGAACTTTCACCGTGCTGCTGATAAGTTTTGAATTGCGATAATGCACACTGAAGTATGTGGAGCGCCCACGTTTGAATTCGGTGTAATCCAGATAACCGATATCCTTCAACTGCATCATGGCTTTGCGAACCGTGTGATTCTGCGTATAGACGTTTGACGTCAGGTTCAGTCTGTCCCGCATGCGTTTCATGGAAATAGGAGCGGGATTCTGTGGGAGGCTTTCAATGTAGGTGTAGAGTGCCTGAGCAGACTCCTTGCGCTGCAGGGCATCGATGGCTTTCAGTCGCAACAGAACCCGCCTGTCCATGTGATACAATTCGAAGAGTTTAGGTTCCGCCTTGATCTCAACAACATCCTCGGTGATGTCGTAATAAGCGGACTGTACCAGGTGTGTTGTCCACCCTTTCGTCTCGCTCTGAAATTTGAGGGTTACTGACGCAAGTTTAAACAGTGAATTGCTGATACGGTCACGCATTTTCTGGTTTGAGCGGCGGGAATCGAAACCACACATCTTCACGAATTCGACAAAGGATAATTCAAGTGTGTCATTTTTGACGCCACACTCAGACATCGAACGAATGATCCCAAGCCAGACTTTGAAGTCCGTATCCATGTCAAGACGCGATCCTGTGATCCTGACATCGGTATACCCTTCACTTTTGGCAATAGAGAGCTGTACGAGCTCCTCAGTCGCATCAGTGACGTTTTTGCGGTTAGTCTTGCTCCTGGACGTCGATTTTAACGTAGGAACGAAGAGACCAAGCCTCATGAGCGCAACAGGCTGAACAGTACTGGCGCTGTTAACATCCAGCTTAACAACTTCACCTGTTGTTTTGTTCACCTCCTCAAGATTCAGAGGTAACTCATTATTTTCCTTAGCCATTTTAAACACCGACAGTTATCCACAAAAGCAAGTATATACGCATATCTCAGTCAACGGAAATACATACCCCAGTTAATACAAATGCATACCGCAATATGTGAGACTGCACACAACAGTCAAGATATGACATACCTCAGTAAATGATGCCCCCTCTTCAGGCCAGTAATATCGGTGCACAGCACGATCCGGGGATCTCTTTTTGATCTCACTATGATCTCCTTAAGGATCAATTACTGGATCTACCCTATGAATAACCTGAGCAGAGCCCTGTAAAAACACAGGACAACACAAATTACGCATTCCAGTCATTGGCTAAACAGGAAAAGAACATTACCGAAACACTTTAATATTGACAGTGGTATGCAGAGCAGAGCGACCGGTCACCCTTTACGTTTCCAGATATCTTACACGCTATAGTCAAGATACTGCATATAACAGTCAATTTTTAAAATCTTAAATCCACCATCCCATACCCTTTTCAGCTAAAGAGCGTCAGTGGATCATATGATTACGCAGCAATTCCGCTTCCTCGACGAATACGATCTTCGTTCGTATCCTTACTGCGGCGAGCGGCAGATATTGACTGAGATATGCCAGTCAAACCTGGAGGAATGCTTTCAGACTTACATATACTCACATATTGACCAACTTTGCATTTTTAGCTTAGGTTTGCAAATTTAGTGTTGCTTTGCTTGTTTTATCAAGATTTAATATATCAATGCAAAGTTGAGTTCAAGGAACGTACAATGGGATTGATGAATACGCTCGATCAGTGCATAGCAGCCGGCCACGAAATGACGAAAGCTATTGCAGTTGCTCAGTTCAATGATGACAGCCCTGAGGCAAGAAAAATTACGCGTCGCTGGCGTGTGGGAGAAGCTGCCGATTTAATTGGTGTCTCATCCCAGGCTATTCGTGATGCAGAAAAAGCAGGTCGCCTCCCTCACCCGGACATGGAAATGCGTGGCCGGGTTGAGCAGAGAGTGGGTTACACGATCGAACAGATTAACCATATGCGGGATGTGTTTGGCACCCGCCTGCGGCGGCCTGATGACAGCGTTCCGCCCGTCATTGCAGTGGCAGCACATAAGGGGGGGGTCTATAAGACATCTGTATCTGTACATCTGGCACAGGATCTGGCACTGAAAGGACTGCGGGTACTGCTTGTGGAAGGGAACGATCCTCAGGGTACCGCCTCCATGTACCACGGCTGGGTTCCTGATTTGCACATCCATGCCGAAGACACCTTACTTCCCTTTTATCTTGGTGAGCGTGATGATGTCGCCTATGCGGTAAAACCCACCTGCTGGCCTGGACTTGATATTATTCCTTCTTGCCTGGCGCTGCATCGTATCGAAACTGAGCTTATGGGTCGGTATGACGACGGAAAATTACCGACAGAACCCCACATGATGCTTCGCCTGGCCATTGAAACGGTGGCTCATGATTATGATGTCATTGTTATCGACAGTGCACCTAACCTCGGTATTGGCACCATCAATGTCGTCTGTGCTGCGGATGTGCTCATCGTGCCAACGCCAGCAGAGTTATTCGATTACACTTCTGCCCTTCAGTTTTTTGACATGCTGCGCGATTTGTTAAAAAACGTGGACCTGCAGGGTTTTGAACCTGACGTCAGAATTCTTCTGACCAAGTACAGCAATAACAATGGCTCACAGTCACCCTGGATGGAAGAACAGATCCGCGATGCCTGGGGAAGCATGGTACTGAAAAACGTTGTACGCGAGACCGACGAGGTCGGTAAAGGTCAGATCCGTATGAGAACGGTGTTTGAGCAGGCTATCGATCAGCGCTCATCTACAGGAGCCTGGCGAAATGCGCTGGCTATCTGGGAGCCTGTCTGTAACGAAATTTTTGATCGCCTGATTAAACCTCGCTGGGAGATCAGATAATGAAACGTGCACCAGTCATTCCAAAACATACCGTAAAAGATATCCGTCCCGAAACTGATCCGTCAGCGGCACCTGCTGCACCGATGGTTGATTCATTAATTGCACGGGTGGGAGCCATGGCCCGCGGGAATGCCATTCTGCTTCCGGTTTGTGGCCGGGAAGTGAAATTTATTCTGGAAACTGTCCCGGGCGAGAGTATTGAAACGGCATCGAGAGTCTGGTCAGGTAATGAACGTGACCAGGAACTACTGACCGAAGACGCACTTGATGATCTGATCCCCTCTTTTCTCCTGAGTGGGCAGCAGACACCGGCGTTCGGGCGGAGGGTGGAAGGCGTTATCGAGGTTGCCGATGGCAGTCGTCGCCGGAAAGCCGCCATACTGACTTCTTCCGATTACCGGGTTCTCGTAGGGGATCTCGATGACGCACAGATGATGGCATTATCCCGGCTGGGTAATGATTACCGACCTGTCAGTGCTTATGAGCGGGGCAAACGCTACGCACTTCGGCTGGAAAATGAATTTAACGGCAATGTCTCCGCTCTGGCAGATGCCGAGAATATTTCCCGTAAAATCATCACGCGCTGCATAAATACGGCCCTGTTACCAAAATCCGTGGTTGCCCTCTTTACTCATCCTGGTGAACTTTCCGCCCGGTCCGGTGAGGCGCTGTACAAAGCGTTCTCAGGCAAAGAGGCGTTATTGTTGCAACAGATGCAGCAACTTCATGAACAAAAAACTGCCGGTGTTATGTTTGAACCCGAAGAAGTCATCGGCTTACTTATGGAAGTACTGAAAGAGCCATCCGGTAAAAAAGTTAATCTGAGTACCCGTCATCAGTTTGTACCCGGTGCGACAGCCCTTTATAAAGGCGATAAGGTGATTTTCAATCTCGATAAATCACGTTTACCTGCCGAGTGTATCGAGAAGATTGAAAGCATACTGCGTGATTTACAACAGATTCAGCCTGCGTAGTGATGCCTTTAATCCCCATAATTCACTTCTGGTTTCTTTCCTGTCTTACATGCTGCTTCGGGATATAGATATCCCAAGCAGTATCCCCCCGAAATAGTCCGTCCAATATTGTTCAGAAAATCTGTTTTACTCTTTTCCGCCCGAATGTAATGGAAATAAAACGATCTACAGTAGGCTTCCGCAGATGTTTAATAAGTCAGAGAACTGAGTGGGACCACGGTCTCACCTTGCACCAGACAGCCATGACATACCCGGTTATCCGACCGTATTGCTGACGCCACACTCCAAAAGGAACTGAGACCACGGTCCCACCATGCATCAGAGAGCCATGACATATCCGGTTATCCGACCGTATTGCTGACGCCACACTCCAAAAGGAACTGGGACCACGGTCCCACCTTGCACCAGACAGCCATGACATACCCGGTTATCCGACCGGAATGCTGACGCCACACTCCAAAAGGAACTGGGACCACGGTCCCACCTTGCACCAGACAGCCATGACATACCCGGTTATCCGACCGGAATGCTGACGCCACACTCCAAAAGGAACTGGGACCACTGTCCAACCTTGCATCAGAGAGCCATGACATACCCGGTTATCCGACCGGAATGCTGACGTCACACTCCAAAAGGAACTGTGACCACGGTCTCACCATGCACCACAGTGCCATGAGCCACCCGGCTGTCCGGCTGGAATGCTGACGTCACACTCCAAAAGGAACTGGGACCACGGTCCCACTATGCACCACAGTGTCATGAGCCACCCGGTTGCCCGGCCGGATTACTCGCTGCACGCTCCGGAAGGAACCGGGACCATGGCCCCATTCTATTCAGTAATCGGTTATCATCATCCATATTGAGGGCGTTTTGTCTTGGTCCTGCATACGGCGCGTCAGTAGATTATGTTCGTTCTGCTCCCTGGTGCTTCCTCGCTCACTCGCGGGCTTCGCCCTGTCGTTCAGCTGCGGCGAGCACTACTGGCTCTCTCTGAAAGGCGAAATTTAACTGATCCTCGCGATGGGGATATCTTTCCAGCAGGTGGTGTACGCAGGGGACAGCATATTGCGTTTCATTTGCCAGGAAGGTGCAATTCCTCGTCCGGCAAACCAGACATGTCCCAGGCCGGAATGGTTAATACCATCAAGAACCTTCATCAGCTCAGCGCTGTGAGGACGTGGTGGCCGTTCGTCGAACAGCTGCAACTGCGAAACACCTGAGCCTGTAAAGTCATTCAGCATCACTCCGGCTTTGGCATACCGGTGGCCATCCTTCCAGATGCGCTCCAAAGCCGTTGTGGCGGCCGCAATAATGTCCCGGGTGTCCTGAGTGGGGGTAAGCAGTTTCTCCGTGGCCACATTGCCGTAATAAGGCTCTTTAACGGCGAACGGAGACGTTTTGACGAAAACGGAAATGTGCCGGCAATACTGGTGCTCCTGACGCAGTTTTTCAGCGGCCCGTTCTGCGTACTGACAGACAGCCTGGCGGAGCGAATCGTACTCCGTGATCTTCTCGCCAAAGCTGCGACTACAGACAATCTGTTGTTTCGTTGGTGGTGATTCCTCAAGCGACATGCAGCTTTCCCCGTTCAGTTCGCGCACCGTTCGCTCGAGAACCACGGAGAAATTTTTCCGGATGAAGGCCGGGTTCGTCAGGGCCAGATCAAGTGCGGTCCTGATACCCAGTACATTAAGCTTGCGTGCAATGCGATTTCCCACGCCCCGGATCTCTTCGACCGGCTGAAGTGACAGCAGTTTACGGGTTCGCTGAGGATTATCCCGCGTCAGGGCCAGCACGCCCCGGAACTGTTTCCACTCTTTGGAGGCCCACTGAGCTGATTTTGCCAACGTTTTCGTAGGTCCAGCCCCCACGCCGATGGTCAGGCGGGTACAGTCATACACGTGCTGGCGCAGCTGCCGGCCAAAGTCTTCCAGGTCCATGCAATGCGACACACCGCTCAGATCGAGGAACATCTCGTCAATCGAATATTGTTCCACCCTCGGCGCCAGCTCCTCGAGGCAGCTCATCACGCGCGCTGACATTGAGGCGTAAAGCTCATAATTACTTGAAAATGCGTATATTTTTTCCGGGTAAATCTCGTTCTTTATCTGGAACCACGGGGTCCCCATTTTAATCCAGGGCTTCGCTTCGGCACTTCTCGCGATCACGCAGCCGTCATTGTTGCTAAGGCAGACAATGGGTTTCCCTTTTAAATCCGGGCGGAAAACACGTTCACAGCTGGCATAGAAGCTGTTCACATCGGCCAGGGCAAACATCAGTACATCTCCCTGGGACGGTGGATGATGTGCGTGACGACGCCAAAGATGTCCAGTTCGTCCGTGTCAGGATAGATGGGGGACCAGGTGGCGTTCATGGGCTGCAGTGTCAGTCGTGGCGTCAGCAGGAGCCGTTTGACCGTAAATTCCCCCTGCACGCTGGCCACAACGATATCGCCGTGCCGGGGTTTCTCCGCACTGTCCACAACCAGCAGATCGCCGTTGTAAAGGCTGCCGTCAGCCATGCTGTCTCCGCTGGCTCTGAGGTAATAAGTCGCGCTCGGATGGCGTATACAGTACTCATGCAGATCCAGATCTGACAGAATGTAATCGCCGGCAGGGCTCGGGAACCCGCAGCTGGCCAGATCGGCGAAAAACGGATGGGTCTGTGGCGGGGTATCTGTCCCGGGGCTAAAAAGCTGCAGCTTCATATTACCTTCCGACTAAAAAAAAACTGTATATGTATACAGTATATTTAACCAGGCAAAGATAATCCAGAAGGGCCGAATTAAGAACTATGTGATACTCATAAGTTGCTCAAATTGATTTATATTATCATTTTGAGTATCTTGAGTATCTCAATTTGAGAAATAACGCTTTTGTTTTATCATTTTGCTCTTATAATTAGCATCAAATTGAGTGTAACTAATGGTGCATAATGATGAAGATTTTCTGCGATGATGGTTCAACAAATGTTAAGCTGGCATGGTTTGAAGGTGATGAACTGAAGACCCGGATCTCGGCAAACTCATTCCGGCACGGCTGGAAAGTGGCGGAATTCAGTGCGGCGACGTTCAACTATCAGGTGGGGCCACTGAAATACACGTGGGACAGTGTAAGCCGGGATGCGATTCCGACGACGAACGTGGACTATCAGTACGGCGATCTTAACCTGCTGGCTGTGCACCATGCTCTGCTGAACAGTGGCCTGGAGCCGCAGCCGGTAAGCCTGACGGTCACGCTGCCCCTGAGTGAGTATTACGATCAGGACTGTCAGCGCAATGTGGTGAATATCCGCCGTAAACGGGAGAACCTCATGCGGGAACTGACACTCAACAAAGGCTGCGCCTTCACCGTGACTGATGTGAAGGTCATGCCGGAATCACTGCCGGCAGCGTTTACCAGACTGTCCCAGCTTCAGTCCGGAGCCGGTGAAACCACGCTGATTATCGATCTCGGCGGAACCACGCTCGATGCGGGTGTGATTGTTGGTCAGTTTGATGATATCAGTGCGGTACATGGTAACCCGTCCGTCGGTGTTTCACTGGTGACACGCGCAGCCGCAGGTGCACTGCGGGCAGCAGACAGTGAAACCAGCGCCCTGATTGCTGACAGTGTCATCCGTAACCGGGATGATGGTGAGTATTTACAGCGGGTCATCAACGATGCCGAAAAGATTGATTACGTCCGGGGAAAAATAGCCGAAGCGATTGCCGCACTGGGTGCGCGCGTGACCAGCGAGCTGACCGCCTTCAGGAACGTGAACCGGGTATTTCTGGTCGGGGGAGGGGCTTCCCTGATCGAAGAGGCGATACGTCAGGCCTGGCCTCTGGCTCCTGAACGTATCGAGGTTATTGGCGATCCCCAGCTGGCGCTGGCCAGAGAGATTGCCCTGTACAATAAAGAGGACTAAACGTGCCGGACGGCCTGTATTCTTTCTATCTGCACAGTGATGATCGCACCGACATCGCGGCGATGGCGACCATAAACACCATCTCGCAGCCACTGCGCGGTGAATTTATCCGGACAGTCGCCACCGCAGGTGCGGTGGTGTATCAGGCTGATCCCCGTTTACCTGCGCTAATCCCGGTGTTCTTTGACGGCCAGCTCAGCGCCGTCCGGCTTTGTGCCGTGATGGCAATGGTATCCGGAACCTGGTCATCCCTGTCCGGGTTACCGGACGAGCCTGATACCCGGAAACTGTCCGTGGAAATGCCTGGGGAGAGGGAACGCAGGCGCTACACGCTCGCGCTTCAGGATGACCGGAGCAGTAAGCGGGTTGAAGCCTTGCTGGCCGGGGTATCGTCACGCCTGCGCGGCGATCTGCTGAGAAACCTCATTATCACCGGGCTGGCACTTCACACCACGGCGCCGGAGCTGCCGCGTCTGCTGGCCAGCCTGCCGGTGCCACCGGCTACGGTCAGTGAGTTACAGACCATTGTCCGGCAGATGGTTCGCGCAGAACCTGGCGGCGCGGGCATCAGCGAAGCGGGAGAGACGGAAAAAGCGGCTTCGCCCGTCACCACATCACCCGGATCGGAAACAGCCGGAATAAAGAAGAACATGCGACGGGCATTTGGAGACTAAAACATGTCAGTGATTAGACGAACAACAGTGCAGTTCATTCACAACCTTCTGCGTGCCCGGAACGTGCCTGAATCTCAGTGGCCTGACCGGGTGAAGAAGATCGGGCGGGGGATGATACTGGCTGGCGTGGCCGTCGTCGTTCCCGGGGTTCTGGTTGATAACATCTCCCTTCCGGTGACTATTGTGATGCAGGTCTGCTACGCCTCACTTATCGGACTCGGGGTTCTCCTGGCTTTTGACGATAAAAAGGCGAAGGACCGATCCTGAGCAAGAACATTAATCAGGAGGACAGCGTATGCAGCTGGAAGAACTGAAAGACAACGTCGAACAATGGCCGTTGTGGCACTTCAGGCGCAGTACCCTGAGAGATTAACCGCATCCAGTGTGGTCTTTACGGTCTGTAGCCTGGTCGGAAAAGATCAGCCGCTGGAAGATATTTTTGGACTGCGTGAAGTACAGTATGCACTGAGACGTATTGGTGCTGCTCTGCAATCCCGCGTCTTCTTGTTCCGGAAAGCGGTTTTATAAGCGTGTGTGGTTTGTGTCAAGCATCTCAACGGAAATCGTTCATGGGGCCGATGATTAAGTGACGCCGAACACAATGAACGCCTCGGCTCACTGGCCAGCCTGAGTATCTGTCGACTGCGCGAACCGGCAGAGCGCGGCTCCGCCGGGCCGCAAAAAGTGGCGTTTCTGGCCTGAAGACCATGGCCTGATGGAAAACAAAGGGGACGGATATTAAATCAGTACCTATCGCAGTCTGATGGGGGCGTCTCCCCTTGGGAATACACTGGCGCTCAGACTGTATGAGCCTGCCGGATCCCCTCCAAGTATAATCATTACAGGTTCCAAGCACTGGTAGTCAGGGTTCGCTGCAATGCTTGTCATGGACCTGAAGTCATCACCACTTGGCTCGGGTGAGCCTCCTGGATGAAAATGCCACTCACCAACATAATACAATCCCGTTTTCCATCGGGCATGAAGTAAGCACCTCAGCCCTCTGACGCCCCGTTGAAATGTCGTCCGGCCAGCGAGTGAATCCGCAGGACGGGTCGTGGCTTCCACGATCATTGCCGTAGAACTGTCTTCGCTGTATGAGCCAATCAGAATGCCACCTGTTTCATTTACGCCAGCTTTAAGACATTCGGAAACCATCTGCTCAATGGTTGAGGAGCTAATGACGACCGTATAAAGTGTACTCTCACTCGAAAAAGTCACATCTTTAATGCTCATGCGGCTCTCTCTCGACGGTGCCATCAGGCATCTGCTTAAAATATTCATAAATTCTCCCTGGCGCACTGACCACCCGGCAAATGAATTTTGTACCGACGGCTGCCCATAGCTGTACGTCATCGGCACGGGCCGGAAATACAGGATGCCAGCACCCGATGCCTTCTATTCTCGCCTCATCCATCTCGATCTCAGGTGACGCCGAGGCTTCGAAGCGGCTGGAAGCATCCGTCACCGGAAACGTTGTTTCACTGGCAGCAAACGCAAATAAACCTTCAGCCCGCCATGTCATAGCCAGGCTGATAAATATTTTTTCACTTTGCCAGTCAAATGCCGCCAATGACTTAAGAACACCATCATCACCGGTACAATCAATGATCACGTCGTACTGACGCAGTGAGTGTTTTGCGACCTCACTCTCAGGGGGAAACGCGCAGCTGAATGAACGTGCACTTGCGTCAGGCAGAATACGATTCAGATGTTCAACCAGCGCGGCCGCTTTGTTATGGCCAACTGACGTCATTGTCAGGGCGTGACGGCTCAGATTTCCGGTCTGTAGGAGGTCTGCGTCCAGAATGCCCTGGCTGATAACACCCATGCGCATCAGGTTTTCTGCAATCATGCTACCCAGTGAGCCTGCACCGATTATCAGCACCTTTTTGCTGCGAATGTCGTTGGCTGCTTCGCCACGTGTTCTGAGCTGGTCGGCCGCCCAGTTCTGCGTCCTCACCCACCTGATGGGCTCGCGTGAAAGCGGCTGTTCGCGATCCCAGGCTCTGCGATTCCGTTCCGTTGGGCGGAATCCGGGGCGTTTTGTCATTGTATTACTGAGACCGGCCAGACTCAGCGCCAGCCAGTGAATGCGCGCTGGTTCATCTCCAATTTTGTTTTCCAGCGGAAAACCCAGCAAGAGTAATTCGGGCGCGCGTTGCTTGCGCAGGGCTCTGACAGAACGCCCAATATCTGAAAAGAGGTCCGGCAGTGATAACCCCCATTGTGCGAAGCAATGGCTGAGCTCCTGCCAGGTCCTGGGTGCCTGCCAAGGAGGCAGAACGGGGAGGGTAGGCAAAACAGACCACACTGCGTTCGTTGTTCTCGCGCTTTTGCGCATGAAAGGGGACCATTTAGTTGTCCGGATTAGCTTTCCTTTGTTATCAAAAAACTCACGCAAAAAGCGGGTACCGCGCGCACCGGGCAATCCAGTGCTGCTTGCAAACCCCCATTCTCCTGTTTTCGATTCCCAGAAAGGGAGATCATCAGTCTGTTCGCTAAAACCGATCACGGTAAAGGGTGACTGACCGGGGAAGGCGGGGAGTTCAACAGCATCCCCGGTTGTGGCCAGTTTTCCCTGTGCAGCGGCGTCAATCCAGAGCAGCAACCTGCTGAGTCGCCAGCTGATTCTGTCGAGTAATGCTTCGGGTTCCTGCCCCCATAAGTTACGACCAAATGCGGCGGGCGTATTCTCAAGGCACGGATTTCCTGATGTCCATCCGCGGATAGACGCATCCGAAAAGTTGTAGTTTTGGTGCTGAAACGTTGCAGATATACCTTCCGATTTATCGGGATAGACCTCTATGCGAGTCTGAGCCCCTTCCTGCCAGAGGACCAGATGCCAGACGCTGTTGTCTGGCATGAACCTGGAGCAGGGTACGGAAAGCCCGGCGGTGAATTTAAGCGACCATCTATTGTCAGCAGAGAGCGCCCAGGCATTGTTCGTCTGCATCCTGGGATCATTATTGATAAGGGTGAACGCTGCCCGCAGCTCTCTTGGCACCTGCTGAACGACTGTACTCAAGCGAAGCGCCCGGTTTTCTGTGGTTCTGCTGGTTTACTTGGCACTGTAAATCCACCATTGCGATCGCCGCCATTAGGACCGGGTAAAGGAAACTTGGCTCCGAACAGTTGGCGCCAGAGTTCTGCACTTTCCTGAGGATCCTGAGACGCCAGCGCGTTACGGGCAATTTCCGCCGCACCCGCAATACCCTCATAAAATGAACAGAAATCGTCTGTTGATAAGCGCGCCATCACGTCATGTTCGTCAACGCCGTGATCTGGCAAACAAGGCTTACCTTTCTGGCTGTAAATGTCTGCCCAACGGCACAAAAAAGTGTCCAACATCTGAACCAGACCTTTGCCCATTGAGGTGGTTCCATTATCCAGAGCGTTACCAATCAGATGTTCCAGCGGATAGCCTTTAGGGTATTTCGGCAGGTTTTCGCTGTTCTGCTGTCGCCACCATTTGACCGCCCTGACAAGGTTGATGTAGTGACCGTTGCAAACGCGGTTTTTCTCAGCGGTCCATCTGATCTGCGCGAGAGGATGCGTCCGGCCCCACTCATTTTTTTCCCTGTCAGGTAGCACTAACGGGTGCGCTTTCCATTCTGAAGCTGGGGCGTCCTCTACCTGCGCACTATTGCTCTCAGACAACCATCCCGTATTGGGGGACCAGCTTTTATTCAGGCGCCAGTCAGTTTGCTCTTCCAGAGAGTTAACAGTCAGAACTGACTCTGACTTATAGAGCTGCTCAAGATGGCTTTTTTCTGCCCCTGACTCTGGGATGGCGGTGATCACTAGGTCCAGTTCGACATAGGAGAGGGTAATTCCAAAAGAGCGCCCCTGTGTTTCCCATTTACCCGGGTAATACTTGTCGAGGAATGGGATGAACAGGTCCATTGCATCAGTGGGAGACATCCGGGTATGGTCAAGATTGGTCACTACGACAATATCAACATCAGGGCGCTTATCACCGAGCGGACGGATTGCCGTCGAACGACGAATGCTGCCCTGCAGGAACGTTGATACGACAATTCCCTTGAGCGGTTCGAAATTTTTCAGGCGCTCGCGCAGTGTCCTTGCACCACTTTTCCAGTCTTCCTTCTGTGTATCAGTCGGCCTGATATTTGCTAAAAATTCGTTGAACTGAGGTTGAAGTTCCATGGTGATTAAACCTTAAATGAAGGAAGGTAGGAGCCATCTCGTTGGCGTTGAAAGTCAAACTCGTAAAAGACGCATGTCCCCAGAAAATCGGTGTGCTGGCCAAGATAAAAATTAACGGCATTTGGCGCAGCGCTGAAAATATGCAGGCTTGCCTCAACCGGTAAATCTGCATTCGTGACTACATCGGATACCTGTTCGGCAAGCGCTACGGCATGTGAACCGTTTTTCACAGATCGTTGCCCGTGCCCGTTTGCGGGGGTTACGTGAATGATACGTCCTATGTCAGGCTGATTTTCGAGTATGTATGCGCGCGCTTTTGGCAGCGCATTTCTCGCGATGCTGAGTACTACAGCGACATCGCTTCCGGTTCCGACAGTCTCGGTTTCGATAACCGCATCAGGTTCATCCTGCGATTCGTTCTCAGACCAGATAGAGTCGCCCATTCTCCCTTTCTGGACCAGTTCGATTTCTACGCCTGACTTGTGACCAAGACATTTGCCAGCAAGCATTGCAATGGAGCTGTGGGTATTTAGATACAGCCGAACTTTACGCTCCGTCTGCCTTATACTTGTGAGGAAGGTTTCTACTTGGGGCTTAATAACATCATTCCACTCAATGCCTGGGGAGGGAAATCGACCTTCGAAGAGAGAAAGCAGGGAGAGTGTGTGTTCCGGAAGCGCATCCATGATGTCCAGTGGCCCATCGCTGAAAGAGCGTAGCGCAACATTTCTGAAGATTTCAGGTGCTTCCGATCTGATCCAGTTCTCTTCCACGCAAAGGGCTTTGAACTGCTCTCGGGTAAAACGATAACGTTCCTGACTGCGTAATGCTCGCGCAGCGCCATCGAAACGGAAGTCCGAACTTGTTTCGCAGGTTATCAAGCCAATGATCTGGAAGCAGGTATTAACTTTTTCGCGCATCGCTTCAAGCGTGGGCTGTGACTGCTGAATGTGAAAACCAGAAAGCACCTGCTCCAGCTCCTGGTCTGTGGAAAGCTTAAGATGTTGGCGCCAAAGCTTGCGAACCTTTCCCTTACGGCTCCTGTCGGTCGTGCCATCAAACAACTTATCGAGTCGTATTGAGCCATCCACATTACTGATTATTTCACCAAGCGGGTCCTCATCGATAATTCGATCTGTCGTGACAAGGTGAAAAGCAGAGTTGGCAGGCTCAGTTCCTTTTGCCTGTTTTAGCCTTTCAAGGATCGAGAAGGTTTCAGCACCAATGAATGCAGGGTCAATCAGGTCCTCGAATCCGAAGCTAGCGGCTTGTGTTACGTGAAACTTAATTTGATAGTAATCCGCCTGAATCCGATCGGGCCCGGTGCTGCGGCGGGGGGGATTATAACGCGTAATCACGTCATCAAAGGCTTTAGGGCCATCGGCTTCATAGGAAACTTCTACGACGAAATCTTGTTGGGGATTTTTAAGCCGAGAAGCCTCAATCCAGAAATACCGAGCCTGATAATCATGACCGTGCCAGTTAGCCAATACAGAAGTCGCCATAAGATTCCTCCCAAATGACAGTAATATTTTGAAACTATCACGTCAGAGGATACTGTTCAAGAAGACAGTATTTATTGCATGGTCTGGAATTAATTAATGACTAATTTTTATTTAACTTGTTGATATTAATATTAAATAAAAGATTTTAAAAAATAATGTCAGTCAAGCTTCAGTTAAACTGAAGAACAACATTTTTTTTATCCCCAGACGATCTCTGAAAAAGAGCATTTAACTGCTGACTTCTGTAGGGTGATCAACTTTTGAACAAAATGACATTGATTAAAGGTGTGATTATTGACTGTGTATTCAAGACATAAATACCTAGTGCCCCTTCAACACCCCGGCGTTGCCGGGGTGTCAGCCCGACTACAGTAACCGGCAGGCCGGTAAGCTTCGCCGGCTCACCAGAAACGGCATTTCGGAACTGTCGGCTGGGGTCTGATGTAAAAAATTAAACACTAAGGATCAAGGATGGTTCGCTCTGAGCGAGGAATGGATGACATGTTCCCGGCAAACTAACATAGCATGATGTAAGCGAGTTCCGCTTCTGGCACAAAGCCGCCCGTACCCCTCAGATCATTCACTGATTAAAAGACAAAGCAGTAATTATTTTATTCACTGGCATGTTAGCTCCCAGATGTCACCGTCCTGCTTTGCTCTTAACATCGCTGTTAACTTACAGAATCAACTCATTTTGTATAGCCGACAATACAAGGATGTTAGTGCCTTCCGCCTTTATCCGCCGCCGCCCGCCGGGCCGCGTCGGGACAGTAAAAATCCCCTGAAACTCCGTGCGGCGACGGCATAGCCGTGACTTCACTGTAGCCCGGCCGCATCGGCCACAAGGGTTCGCTGTCGCCGCCGTCCTCACCCGTTCGCACCCTTCACGGTGCATTCAGCCCGTGAAGGCTTTGCGCTGCGGCTTGCGGCGTCGCCCTTGCATCCTCCGCTTTTCGCCGGTCTGTCGTGTCGTCACGGCGATGCCGGAACCGAGAATATATTAACCGTGGAGGATCTATGAACCAGACCGTGACCTGTTGTGATGCCGTTCGTCTTGAGGGCGCGCAGCGTCTGACCTTTTTGCCCGACATGTTCGGCGGCGACTATATGACCGCTGAGGCGTCCGTGTACGCCTATGCACAGCGTTATTGCCCCGATTATCAGGGCGGCTTCTGGCAGTTTTACCGCCTGCCGGATGGCAGCGGTTATATGGCGCCGGACGTGGAGAGCCTGACCTTCTGCAATTCAGATAACTGGTTTGAGCAGACTGTCAGCGGGGAAGTGGCGGGGATCATCCTCACCGCACTGGTGCTGAATCACCGCAGCTGGTTTCACAGCAACCATGACCATGAGGAGCTGTGCCGCCACTTCTGCCGCCGTCATGAGCAGCTGATGGCTTTCGCAGAAAACCATCCCGCCAGCGCAGCCATCTGGCGTGCGCTTGACTGACTGACCACGGGCGGCGATGCCGCCCGAATTAAGGAGAAAGAGATGATTGGTACAGCAAGAGAAATCGCCCTTGAAATGTTCCGGTGTTCCGACCTTGATGGCGAGAAATACGTTTTCGCAAGCTGGAACCGAAATGATATCCGCAGCATGTGCGTTGACTGGGATCTGAACAATGAGGATCTGGATGAAGTCATGCGCCGGCTGAGTTCCTGTCTCGAAAGTGGCGTGGACATTGGCCAGATACACGCAATCGTTGAAACCATGCTCGACGAGCGCCGCGCAAAGCGCACCGTGACTGTTCCGGCGGCCTCTCTCGAAATGGTGATGAAGCTGGCTGGCAGTGAACTGAAGCGCATCGCCGATAGCGCGGGGCAGGGAGGGGTGTCTTCAGAGGTCACCCTGAAAGAAGAAATTAAGATCATGCAAAGCCTGTGCGCCGCGCTTGAGGCCTGAAAGGATGCCGGAAGACATGCTTCCGGCTGCCAGTGAAAGAGGAGAACACCATGCAGCTTTCAACAGATACCCGTTCCATACTGCGCCAGTACAAAACACTGATAAACGAACGAAGACGCGAGGCAGGACTCAGCCCCGTCACCACGGCAAAAGTGCTGGAAGAGATCTGCGAATCGGCAACCCGCCAGTGTGCCGTATACCTGTGCGGTCACTTCATCCTTCAGGGCGGGAAGGGAGACGGTCAGTAACGGGATCGGGCGGGGCTGAGGCGCCGCCTGCTCGCGCGCGAAAACCCTGTCATCCCTGCGGGCTGACGGGCGGAAAGGACAGCGCCTGCGGCGCTGCCTCACTCCGCCCCGGTATGCACAACGCAGGGTCCTGAAAAAGTTGTGAGGGCAGCAGATACTGTCCTGCGTGGCGTGGCGTGGCGTGGCGTGGCGTGGCGTGGCGTAGTCACCGGCTCTGAAACCCGAACAGCAAATTCCCTCAAAACACCTGAATCCCGCAGCTGGCCCCCTTCGGCTCCCGGCCAGCAGCGCCGTCCGGTCGTCGAGCCCCACTCCGCCAGGCAGCTGCTTCGCACCAGCCAGTCTCCGCCGAACCCCTTCGGGTTTCGGGCTTCGCTAGGGTCTGATGGCTGAGGTCAACAGCTGCGGCTTCTCCGGCCGTGCCGTCCGGAACGCCTTCACCGCGCCGGCGGGGCCGTCGCTTTAATGTCGCCACGCCGTTCCGACGTGTCGGGTGTGTGCATCCTGTTCATCCGGTGAAGCCATCCCCCGTGTGTCCTACTACGCCAGTTCGACCGCTATTGGTACCTGCTAAAAAAAAGCGGAATAGTTAAAAAAGCTTATTGACTGCATGGTTATGATGGGCGTAAGGTTGTGTGACTGTATGTATATACAGTTGTTTTATTGTTGATTTTAATGAACGTCAAAGAGGAATTTTATGAGCAGTATAGAAACTTCAAACCAGGGTCCTGGCTGGAACGACCATGATACCCCATACGGTACAATTCATAGCTACGATGGAGACAATTCTAGCGGCGGAACTGGTGGTAATGCTGGCAATGGTCACGATGGGATTGGCGATAGCGCGAAAATCGATATTCCCACAACAAAGGAATACAACGGTGTTCTGATGAGTATGTGTGTCAATAATCTTAAAAAACATGAGGGTTTTAAGAATAAAATGTATAAGGATACCGGTGGTAATATTACCGTCGGCGTTGGTCATTTATTAGCTACTGCTGAGATGGCTGCTGCATTACCATTTAAGAAGACCGCTACTATTAATCAGGGGCATGGGAATGCCGAAGATATTGATAAAGCTGTCTCTGCTGGAGATATCAAAGCCGCATTTAATAAATATGCAACGGATTCTTCTGCAATTCCAAATATCCATCTTACAAATGATGCTGTCATATCGGAGTGTATCAAAGATGTCCAGATAACAGAGACTGGACTACGTAGTCTTTATACAGGTTATGATGCATTTTCTAATGACAGAAAAGTAGCTCTAGTCGACATGGGATTTAACATTGGCATTCCAAAATTAAAATCAAACTTCCCTAATTTCAACGCTGCTGTAAACCGTGGTGATTGGCCTACTGCTGCGGTTGAGTCCCACAGAACTGGTTTAGATGACAGTCGAAATCCGCGTAATAAAGATACGCATGACCAGCTTCTTTCTGATAAGTAATTAGTTTAATAAAGCTAATGGCCACAGGGATGTGGCCATATCATTAAAGTGGGCTATTTTCATCAACCTTTTGTATTTCCCATATCTTTTCCTCTTTATATTTAATGATGTAGCTATTTCTGATCCCGTATGTCCCGTGTAACGTAAACGCAGCTATGGTTACAATATTAAAATCTTTTCCATCTCTATTTGAATATGTACTGTAGGATATTAACCTGTATCCTGTATCGTCACTCTGAGATTGTAAAACATCACCTTTCATCATAAAGTCCGGTGAGGTATCCCATATGCTTTTACCATTGAATTTTTTTTGCACCTCTTCTTTTTCATTATCACTGACAATCAATTTTTCAGAAGCTGGGAAATGCTTCAATAAGTCACTTAACGATGGTGCAGGTGCGTCTTTTTTAACCAGTCCGTTTTGGATTGCATAGGCATTTATATAACAATCAGTTAGGGCAGCTTTTGCCTGGTCATAATCTGGTTCAGAAATATCAAGGATGTTTTTTACTGTTTCACCTGATTTGCGTAATGAGATGAAATCAGAACATGAAGAAACCTTTGCAATATTGTTATCATTCAATACTAGTGTTAAGGGCAATCCATTTATCTCAAGTTCGTTCGAGGCAAACACCGTCGAACTAAAAAGAAATGCGCTGGCAACACATAAAAAACGTTTCATTCGATCTGCTTCTTTTCTTAGGCTGTGAGCCTTTAAATGTACTCGGTTTTTTTTAAAAAAAAACTATTTTTATGGTATCGAAGCACTGCAATTCTGCTGATTATAATGCCTACTCAAGCCCCATAGTTCACCCGCTAACGAGGAGGCAATGATTTCAGATGTTTATGTGCTGCGACGCGAGATAATGCATATGGCGCAGCAGTCAAAAGAGAGCAACACATGAACACTGCGCGAGTGGAGCGGAGAGACGGGCTGCCCGCTGAGGGTATTCCCGGGAATCATAAGAATAAAGCTGCACTTCTGCCTGGTAATCTCTGGCAAGGTGTTCGCGGGTGTACGTAAAATTGCGGTAAAAATAGGCCCCTGACTGTTCTGTCTGGGTTTCTTCAGCCATTTCATGCACCGTTCATTAATGCTAATGGATGCGTACATTAGCATTAATAGTGACCGTTCTCAAATCATACCGGGCCAGATTTCCGGTCAAATCACAGCGATATCAGCCAGCTTCACCAGGATGGCCAGAACGATAAAAACGGGCAGGGCGATGGCCCCCTTCGGCTCCCGGCCAGCTGCGCCGTCCGGTCGTCGAGCCCCACTCCGCCAGGCAGCTGCTTCGCACCAGCCAGTCTCCGCCGAACCCCTTCGGGTTTCGGGCTTCGCTAGGGTCTGATGGCTGAGGTCAGGGGCTACGGCTTCTCCGGCCGTACCGTCCGGAACGCCTTCACCGCGCCGGCGGAGCCGTCGCTTTAATGTCGCCACGCCGTTCCGACGTGTCGGGTGTGTGTATCCTGTTCATCCGGTGAGGCCATCCCCCGTGTGTCCTCACGCGGAGGGCTGCTTGTAGCACCGCCGGGTCGTCATACAAGGGGTGAAATAAACGCCGCCAAAACTTTTTGCGAAAGGCCGCAAAAACTTTCGTCAGCGCCCCTTTCCTTCCTCCCTTCGCCGTTGCTCCCTTTGCCCTTTGCCGCGAGAGAACTCACCAGGGAGATGGACAACCATCACCACAGGAGAAAACCAGGATGCACACACGAAACGTCAACGTCAAAACCGCCGCTCAAGAATCTTCCAGGAAGATGGGGGAAGGGCAGAACACGGTTGCGATCGCCCGTGAATGCGTGGCACAGGCCACCTCGCTGAAAGCGGGCGTGACTGTCACGCTGTCAGACGTGAACCGCTACGGAGATATTCAGGTGGAGATCCGCACTCACGGACTGCTCAACTGGCGCGCGTGGTCGTTTGAACCGGATTTTGTGTTTGATCTGAAACGTAACCTGAAAGACGTGCAGCTGTAACCGGAGGCCGGACATCCGGCCTTAACCCACAGAAGGAGAAACCCATGCAGAACCTTAATTCCGGCCAGTCGGGCAAAAAAGTAGGACAGAGTAATGACATTGTGAAGCTGCTGCGCATTCAGGCCAGCGACACCCATGTGGTCGAGTTTGACAACGTGGACACCCGTTTTAATGACTGCAACAACTGGCAGGTTATGGCTGAGGGCAAGCGCGTCCTGTTCAGCAACCGCACGTATGAGCGTTTTTCAGATGTGAAATCGGGGATCGTGGCAACGATTTCCGTGTGTGAAAACCGCGCCACGGTATCTGATACCGCGATGCTGGAAAGTGCGAAAGTCATGATGCAGGTGCTGGATGGTTATCCGTCATTTGCGGCACTGGCTGCACACCCGAAACGCATCACCGGTTAACCGAGTGCCGTGACCGGAGTGCATTCCGGCCACGGCGAACCATAACAATCACTGAGAGGTAAAAATCATGGTCGCCACCAATACTACGGCAAAGACACCCGCGAAATCCAACCGCGCTAAAAAGTCAGCGGAAAAAATCGTGCAATCCACCGAGCAGAAGCTTGTCCAGATGCTCGCTGACACGCCCGTGCAAATCTTCCCGTACTCCCGCCTGTCACGCACTGACTTAAACACGCGCATCATTCCGCATACCGATCAGGAAGTGGAAGAGATGGCAGACAGCATTGAGGCAATGGGTATCCTGCAAAACCTGATTGGAGCAGAGCTGCCGGACGGCACGATCGGCATTGTCGGCGGGGAAGGTCGTCGCAGGGGGACGGGCATTCTGGTGCTGCGCGGTGTGCTCGATGCAGAAACCCCGTTTGTTCCGGTGAAAGTCCTGCCCGTGGAGATGGCGGTGGCAGCCTCGATGATTGAGAACGGCAGACGTAAGAACATGCACCCTGCTGAGCAGATTATCGGTTTTCGCACCCTTGAGCAGGAAGGCAAAACCGCCTCGCAGATTGGCGCACTGATGGGCTACCACCCACGCCACGTCCAGCGCTGCCTGAAACTGGCGAACCTTGCGCCCTCCCTGCTGGACGCGCTGGCGCGGGATAACATCTCCCTTGAACAGTGTGAAGTGCTGACGCTGGCGGACACCCATGAACGTCAGGAACAGGTCTGGAAAGAGGCCGTGGAAAAGTGGCGTGATCCTTCTGTACAGACCCTGCGCAAAATGGTGACTGACGACAAGATGGCCATCAGCCACCCGATGTTTGCGTATGTGGGCGAGGAAACCTATACCGCCGCTGGCGGTACGCTGACAGCCGATCTGTTCAGCGATAAGGACAGCACCTTTGCCGATGCCGCGATGGTGAAATCCCTGCTGGCAGGAAAACTCACCGTGCTTGCCGCCCGCCTTCAGCAGGAGCAGGGCTGGGGCTGGTCTGAATTCCGTATGACGGAGCTGCGCGGCAGCGGCGAGGACAGGGAGCAGTACCGCTTTGCCATGCCGAATGCTGTGCTGACGAAAGAAGAAGAGAAGCGCGTCAGTGAGCTGGAAGAGAAAATGGAAGCCACTGAAACCCACGATGATGAATATGAGTGTCAGCAGGATATAGATGATATCTACACCGAGGCGACTTACCGCGAAGCCACGCCGGAATTTCGCGCCGCGCACGGTGTCTGGGTGTCATGGGACGGTGACAGTTTTCAGGTTCAGCCAGGTATCCGCAGACTGACCGACGAAAACAGGGCAGCAGAAGAACAGGTTCGTCAGGAGCGTGAGAATAACGTTATCAGACACACCACACCTGAAATTCCCGCTGACGCCTATCCGGCTACGCTGGTAAAGGCCATGTCCGCCGAGCGCACGCTCGCCGTTCAGGCCGAACTGGCGGATCGCCCCGATGTGTCGGTGGCGCTCCTGACGTGGACACTGTGCCTCAGTATGTTTGACCGCAGCTACGGTAAACGCAGCGAACCGCTGAAAGCCTCTGTGTCCTCGAATCAGTATCACCTTGCATCACTGGCTCCTTCCGGTGAGGAAGGGAAAGCGCTGACGGCGCTGAATGCGCAGAAAAAGGCGTTTCAGGCAACGCTGCCTGAAAACTGGCACCTCGATTTCACCTGGCTGCTGTCATGGTCAGCAGAGCAGGTGAACACCCTGCTGGGATTCTGTGCGGCGCACGGTATCGACGGGCTACAGGAGCGTCTTTACAACCACACGGCTATCAGTTCACTGGACGGGCTGGAAGCGGCGCTGGACTTTGATTTGCGCAAATGGTGGCAGCCTGATGCTGAGAGCTACTTCGGTAAACTCACGATTACCCAGATTGGCAAGGCATATGAAGCAGCCGGACTGAGTGCCCGTGCGGGGGAGGTTGTGAAGCTCAAGCGCCGCGATGCGGCAAAGGCCGCTGAACAGGATCTGAATGCTCAGGGCTGGCTGCCAGACTGGATGGTGCGTCCTGCGCCAGCGGTTCAGACCGACGAAGCAACGGATACCCATACCGACACCACCACTGACCACGCTGCATAAAACCGGAGGCCGCCGCCTTCGGGCGGCGGGAACACGCATGACCATGAATTACGATCTGACCCGAATCAACACCCTGACTGCCTCCGATCTGGAGTTTATCCGCCAGCAGGGCGAGGAAGCGCGCCGCGCCCTCAGCGATACCGTGACCGGCCTGCTGACTGTCCCGCAGGACTGGCGCGTCTGCGCCGAGTACCGCAGTGAATTTGGCGGCTTTTTCCCGGTACGGTGCCGTTTCAGCGCGGATAACAGTGATGACTGGCACCTGTGCGTGTGCAGTCCTGGTGAAGTGTCGCCGTACTGGCTTCTGGTTCTGCTTTCTTCGGGTGGCTCCATAGTGCGCACCCTGTACCAGAATGAGACGCTCCAGCCTGAGCGGGTCAGCCAGCTGATCGACCAGATGGCAGGGATGCGCCGGTTTAACTGCACGGCGAGTACCGTGGCAAACCTGATGAGCGGGGAGGTGACAGCATGATCCCGTCATCCCATGCCCTTGTCTCCCTGAAACCTGCCCGTCAGGCCGCGATTCAGGCTATCAGCCAGGTGGAGTCCGCCCGCGAACGCGGCTCCCGACTGCCCGCCATGCCGTATGTGCGCACCTTTCTGCGGGTGCTCACGGGCAGCGGTCGCCTGAATGCCACTGTCGCACGTCAGATCCCGGGTCTGAACTGGGTGCCAAAGAACCGCCATTCGAACCTGAAACAGGTCGAGGAAGCGCTGGACACGATGATTGCCACGGGAGGAGAAGCCTGCCCGCTGCCGCTCACGCTGGACGTACAGGCCGAACTGTTCCCCGAAGTCATGCACACCCGCACGGGCAGAAGACTGCACAGGGCGGGTATCCAGACCACCCGACAGATACGCCGCGAATCCCGTGAATTCGACCAGCGCTGGAAGTTGCGCCAGAACCTGCTCGCGCAGGCTGAAACCGACCTCAACTTTCAGTCCCCGGAAACCGTCTGCACCTGGTATACCCGGTGGAGCGACGAGTTCGACGCGGGGGAGCTGGCGGGCGCATTCTGGCGCTGGCAGACGCGGTTCGCGTCGCTGAAAGAAATGAACTGGCTGCGCCTGAGCGGTGAACCGCTGTATGCGGTGATGTATGAAATCCCGTTTATCGTCCGGGAGACACCGGAACATATCCGGGATGCCGAGCGCTGGCAGGTTCCAAACAAACTGCACCACAAAGTGGTTAACGGCTGAACGAAAAAGGATGTGAATTTATACAGTTTTCAGACTGTTAATCCTGGGCAGATGATTGACAACGGGATATAATGGCGATGGCGCTTGAGGCTTTTTGCCTCATGACGTGAAGGTGGTTTGTTACCGAGTTGTGTGGCAGAAAGAAGAAAGCCCCGTAGAAAGTTAATTTTCATTAACCAACACACGAGGCGATCTGCTTGACTAGACACCAACAGAATAGCCTCTTAGCAGCCGCAAGGCAAGGAGAAGAAGGCTATGAAACTGCCACGGAGTACCCTGATCTGGTGTGTATTGATAGTGTGTCTCACACTACTGATATTCACTTACCTGACCCGAAAATCGCTCTGCGAAATCCGGTACAGGGACACGAACAGGGAGGTGGCGGCTTTTATGGCCTACGAATCCGCTAAGTAGCCAACCCCGGCGGGGGGAAACCCCCGCCATTCAGGGGCTGGAGGCAGTCTGGACATGCCTGAAGCGCCTTTATGAAGGGGTTGCCGGTTCGCCGGTAGCCCCTTTTTCCTTCCCTGCGCGACCGCACGCCTTTACTTCCGGGAAGGGCTGTTCCCCTCCGGGGAACGGGGCAGGGCGGCAGCGCCTACGGCGCTGCCTGCTCTCTTCCCTTCCTGATCTCTGCCTGGTAATCCCTTTTCACGCTTTCAATATCACTCAGGGTTGATGCCTGGCAGGAATGTGCAGCAAGCCGGTAACGCTCTGTAATTTCATCCAGCGTGGAGAGCGTATTGTCACGGCTGCGGTGCTGGCGGCCTTTCTGGCCAAAGATGGCCACTATCATGTCCTGACTGCCTGACCGGCCAAAAAGGCGGGTGCAAAGGCGTTTAACGGTAAGGGGCGTTAAATCCAGATCAATGCTGTCAGCAATCTCAAAGATGAAGCAGAGCATCCGGTAAGTTTTATAACGTTTCACGGCCGCACTGAGACGGGCTGCTCGTTGAGGGTATTCCCAGGAATCATCGTGATAATTGTGCAGTTCGGCCAGATAGTCTCTGGCCAGATGATCGCGGGTGTACGTAAAGTTGCGGTAAAAATAGGCCCGCGACTGCTCAGTTTGTGATTCTTCAGCCATTATTTGCACCACATATTAATGCTAATGGATGCGTACATTAGCATTAATAGTGACCGTTCTCAAATCATCCCGGGTCAGATTTCCGGCCAAATCACAGCGATATCGGCCAGCGTCACCAGGATGGCCATCACCAAAATGAGGGGCAGGGCGATGGCCCCCTTCGGCTCCCGGCCAGCTGCGCCGTCCGGTCGTCGAGCCCCACTCCGCCAGGCAGCTGCTTCGCACCAGCCAGTCTCCGCCGAACCCCTTCGGGTTTCGGGCTTCGCTAGGGTCTGATGGCTGAGGTCAGGGGCTACGGCTTCTCCGGCCGTACCGTCCGGAACGCCTTCACCGCGCCGGCGGAGCCGTCGCTTTAATGTCGCCACGCCGTTCCGACGTGTCGGGTGTGTGTATCCTGTTCATCCGGTGAGGCCATCCCCCGTGTGTCCTCACGCGGAGGGCTGCTTGTAGCACCGCCGGGTCGTCATACAAGGGGTGAAATAAACGCCGCCAAAACTTTTTGCGAAAGGCCGCAAAAACTTTCGTCAGCGCCCCTTTCCTTCCTCCCTTCGCCGTTGCTCCCTTTGCCCTTTGCCGCGAGAGAACTCACCAGGGAGATGGACAACCATCACCACAGGAGAAAACCAGGATGCACACACGAAACGTCAACGTCAAAACCGCCGCTCAAGAATCTACCGGAAGATGTGATTCAAACCTCACCGTTGCCCAGTTCACGGATCTGTTTTGCTGGGTCCTTGCCGCAACGGAAGGAGAGCCACAACCGGCAATTTTTACACCGCCAGCGAATGCCACTGAGCTGACGTTAATTAATAACGACTGCCCGGATTATATCTCTGTCTGGGTTATCGAAGGTCGCCCGGTAGCAGCTGCAATGCCGCTGGACAATTTTCACCGTGTTATTTCTTCATCACTTACTAATTAATCAGGAGTCAATAATTATGGTCAGTTTCGCAAGCCGCTATCGTATGCCGTCGTCAATCCGTAAAGACCGCCCGCTGACGAATGATGAATTACAGCGCATTGTCCCGAGCGCGTTTTCTGCTGATAAGCATGATTCTCGCTCAGAGCGTTATACCTATATTCCGACCATTAATATTCTTGATCGTTTACGTGATGAGGGATTCCAGCCGTATTATGCAACCCAGTCACGTCCGCGTGACCAGGATAAACGCGAGTTTACGAAACATATGCTGCGCCTGCGCCGACATGACCAGATTAACGGTAAAGAAGTCCCGGAAATTATTCTGCTTAACAGCCATGATGGCTCCAGCAGTTATAAAATGATCCCCGGCATGTTTCGTCAGGTTTGCTCTAATGGTCTGGTAGCCTGGAAAGATTTTGGTGAAATCCGCGTACCACACAAAGGGGATATTGTCGGGCAGGTTATCGAGGGCGCTTATACAGTGCTGAAAACATTTGATGCTGTTGATGAAAATATCGACATGATGAAAAGCATCCAGCTCTCTTTACCTGAACAACGTCTCCTGGGTGCCGCCGCTCTGGAGTATAAGTATGACGGGAAAAAATCGCCGGTAACGCCAGAGCAGATTATTAACCCGCGCCGTGTCCTCGACCAGGGACAGGATTTATGGACCACTTTTAATGTGGTGCAGGAAAATGTGATCCGGGGTGGTATCCGTGGCAGAACGGAAAAAGGCAGTCTGACCAGAACGCGGGAAGTCACCGGTATTGACGGTGATATCAAATTAAATCAGGCATTATGGAAACTGGCTGAAGAGTTTGCAAAGCTGAAGGCCTGAAAATTAAGCCGCTCTGATGAGCGGCTTTTTATTGTGTGTTATTCAGTGACGCCGTCTCTGCTGTTTTTTCTGCATTAACCATTCCCCCGCTCTGCTCCTGATACTGCGAAAGGATCGTTTTTCGTGCCAGCAAAACGCGATATATATTTTTAATATCTTCGGCATACGCCCGGCGCTGAGTGATGAGCTTTTTCGAGGGGCCGGTATTATACATTCCTACGCTGTCCCAGTTTTTACCATACGACCGGAAGTTGTGCGCCAGAACCCAGGCACCGGTATAGACACAGATACAGGGATCATTTAACAACCGGTCACGCGTAATATTAAAGTTTTTAAGCTTTCCGTAATGAGAGCTGTTCACCTGCATCCCGCAGACATCTTCTGTCCCATTCCTGTTTGATCCATTAATCGCATCTGCCCGCAGTCTGCTTTCCTTAATGGAAATTGACATCAGCAGGAGTGGATCAATACGGTAGTCCTTTCCCGCCTGATCAAAACACATCTGGGGAGCTGCGCCCGCTGAAAGTGAAACGACCAGCACGGCAGCGGGTAATAATGTTATTTTCATCATCTGGCCTTTTAACGAGATATAAGCACTAATGGGAGCCGCTTTAAAAAATACCCCGCCAGATCGTCTTAATCAAGTTTATTCACTACAAACGCGCGTAAGCGCTCTCCGGCATGACTTTTACCCCTGGCTGAAATAATGAAAGCAGACCAGGCTACCGTATTTACATGCCGCTCTTTACTAACCTCCTAAAACATCACACCCCACGCAAGACTTCGTCTTGCAGATTTTTTCTTTTAATTCAGATGTATACCTGTTCGTATTATGCGGAATTATGCTGCGTGAACAATAAAGGTGTGTGCATCAGCACACCTTGCAGTGCCTAATGCAGCACTACTGTGTGTGCTGATACAGCACTGTTGAGTGTGGGGATTGTGTGTATTCAATAATTAGAGTAACTTAAAAATGAATAGTGCCTGAACCCCACACATCACAGTGCCTGATGCACACACATGATGGTGCCGGATTAGCACACTTCAAAAAGCCCGATTTACACGAACTCTCAGTAAGTTACAGAGACGAGTTACTTCGGGAACTGACTTATAAGTAGCATTGCAGTGCCGCATCAGGCACTGCATGAAATTTTTGAGAAAATATCATGCCAAGAAAGAACATCTACTTTAAAGATAAAATTGACAGAGAAATACATGATATTCTTGAGATTGAGTTACAGAAAGGCGCAACAACGTCTGACATGAACTATTCATCAATAGTCAACGAATTAGTTCGACTCGGGTTGATGGTCTACAAATCGAAGGAAGAAGGCCCATCTTTCGATCTCGATGGTTTCCGACGCGACCTCATTAAGAAAGTCTCTGGCTCACGTGAAGGTATTATGATTCTCACCGCACTTGTCTCTGATATCTTTGTCACGATGAAGGGGCCAGACTCTGGAGTGAAGCTTGAAGAACTGATAAATGCCAATATCAGCTCGATTAACGATGCAGAAGATAAGGCTGAAAAAGACCACTTCCTGACGGATTAATTATTGGTTTCAGGCCGGATTTTTCCGGCCCTGTCGATCACTGAGACTCACCCTCATCCCACGGAAGGTCTTCTTTCTCCACCTCCGTGATTTTTTCTTTTAAAAAAACCTCAAATTCCATACACAATACTTTCAGTGCCTGCGCATCCTCATTCTGGTCAAGTAATCTCTCAGTAAAATATCCAAGCGTATTCATTAACCTGGTGAGCATTTCGTCATTCAGACTACGGTTATGCACCTTTGCCATTGCCCTGATTTCATCTGCAAGATTCTCGGGAATACGCATACTGTAGCCTGTAGTTTTCCCGGGGAGCAACACACGCTCACCTTCACGCCACATCCACAACTGCTCCTGGTGCACCGGAACCTTATTTTTCTCTTCAGCCTCACCATCCACTTCATTCAGTAAATTCCCGAGCCACTCCTCGAACCTGACCGCCAACGAAATGAGCCGTTCGCCTTCCGCAGTTTTAATTACTACCTTCCCTGGCTGATAATTCAGGGACAACAAAAGCCTTGCGATAATTTCCTCATTTACGCTTCTGTTACCCGCCCTCGCACATATTCGCAGCTCCATAAGCAAATTATCCGGCGCGCGCAGCCGCCACTCGACCGCCTCGCCGGGCTGGAACTTTCGTGGACGGCCGCGACCATCCCACATTTTCTCTTTTACTTTCATAGCTATAGATCCTGTAAGCCATTTCAGAACTTTCCGGTCTACAAAGCCTACTCACTTACATATTCAGATAAATCCGAATGAAATCAAAAAGTGTGACATGCGTCACAGTTTTTTTTTTTTAGGGTCATGGGACAATTGCACCCGCGTAAACAACAACTTACGCACACCACTTTTGTTTACTTCCGGAGAAAACAAGCATGTTAACCAAAGGCAGCGCCCTTAACGTCGGTAAGGGATGGGCGGTAGCGTCTTTATTCCGTAAAGCTCGCGAAAATCGCCAGATGAAATTTTACTTAAAAACAGCAGGTGCATTCTTAATTGCACTTATGGTCACCAACCCGTCATTCGCATCCGGTACTGACCTCCTCTCATCACAGGCAACAACTGTTAATTCCACATTCGGTTCTGGCTCCTCACTGATTAAATGGTTCTACATTGCCGAAATCATCATGGGCCTGTTTATTTATATTAAGGCACGCTCTCCACTGGTATTTGTCGGTATCGTTATGGCAATCATCTTTACCCGTGTCGCCTTCGGTATCGCGAGCTAAACGATGAGCGGGGAAGAGGATAAATACTACTTCCCGGAAACACTGAACCAGCAGGAACGTTATTTAGGCCTTCCAATTGATGAATTAATCGTGACCGCACCCCTGGTTGTTTTAGGGGTGCTTAACAATATGTCACTCGAACTTGGCGTTATAGCGGGGATTCTCTGGTTCATTGTCAGATACCTGAAGAAAGGGCAGGGGTCATTCTGGTTACTTAATTTCTGTTACTGGCACCTGCCGTCACTTTTATTCAAAGTCACTTTTCGCCAGATACCTGATTCAAGTTTCCGGCACTGGAGGGCATAACTTTCATGAAACTGAAAATCAAAGGGGAACGCGATAAACAACTCAGCTATGCGTTTATTGGCCTTACAGGATTAACCCTGATTCTGGGAGTGGGTAACGTTTTAACCGGTTCGCTGGCATGGCATTTTGCCACCACCCAGAAAACCATTACCACCCCAATGACGTATAACCGTCCGTTCGCTTCTGATGCAGTCAGCGCAGACGCAACCGGCATGACACAGTTCGCCACTTCCTTTATTTACTGGCGACTGAATATCACCCCGGAAAACATCGACAATAACCAGAAAATGATTCTTGGGTACGTCCCCTCTGCTGAGCGGGATGTGCTCAAGAAAGCCCTGGATATTGAAGCTGAACGCATCAAGAAAGGAGGGATTACCACCCAGTTCGACACGAAAGAAATCCGGGTCACCAATGATGGCTCCGTGGAATTCAGCGGCACTTTGAAATCCTCCACCACCAACGGCGCAATCACCACCTTCCTGAAGCCCGAAGAAAAAATCTACCGACTGAAACTGAGTTATGTGAATGGCGTGATTAACCTCCACAGCTTCGAGGAACTCCAGCCGGTAACCACCACCAACTAACAGGACTGCCCATGAAATTTCGCATTTCACCGGCAGCTGCTGCTGTGATTCTGGCAGCGGGATTCTTTACTGGCGGCCTTCGGGCCGCTTCCGCACCCGCAGCCATTCCGTTTGAGAACGACGCCGCCTTTAACGTCACTCTCAGCAACACCAACCCAAGCAAGGTTGTTGTCGACGGAGAATTAATCACAAGCATCAGCGGACCATCCGGTGCCTACGACCAGAGCACGACCGATGACGGAGCGCTCATTCTGTCTCCGCTTGTTGGCCAGAACTTCACACTGTTTATCCAGACTGACCGCGGCTCATCGCTGAGCCTGAATATCAAACCGCAGCCCGGCAACGGCAAGACCCTGCGCTTCACCCCCATGTCACCACCACTTCGCAAGAACGATGACGCGAAGGCCTGGGAAGAAGGGCAGACCTATGAAAAGACACTGGTCGCATTGTCCCGGGCCGTCGTCAACGGCCAGGTGCCTGATGACTACCAGGAATACCCGGTCAGCCGGATGCCGGCATACACACCCGCCAGTGATGTACGCCTGACACCGGAACGCCAGTTTGTCGGCAACCACCTTCGTCTGGTGCGTTTCCGGATGAGCAATCCGGGCAACGTCACCCGCAGCCTGCGCGAGCGCGACTTCTGGCGCAAGGGCGTCAGGGCCGTCATGCTCTCACAGAGCCAGCTCTATGCCGGCGGCGAAGGCTACGCCTGGATTGTGTTTTCAGATGACGGAGACACCCGCCCATGAATCTGAATGAAAACCTGAAGACCCGCCGTAAGCAGGTGGCCATCCTCGCCGCCGTTCTTGTGGGCGGCGCAGCCGCTGCGGGCGGTGTTATCTGGTACGGGCAGTATCAGCAGGCGCAAAAGCAGCCCGCGCCGGTTGCCGCACCGAACATGACCGGTGTCGTGACCGCCGCATTTAACCAGCAGGTCAGCGATGCCGCACTGGCACAACAGCAGGCGAAGACCTCTGCGCTCGAGCAAAATTTTGCCACGCTCTCGCAGCAGTTTGCGCAGAACAAACTCGCCACCGACCAGAAACTCGCCGACAAGGACGCGGAAATTCAGCGCCTGAATGACCAGCTTTCGAAAGCCCCCAGCAGCAACCCGACCACAGGCCAGCAGACACCACCTGCTGGTCAGAACGGAACACCACTCCCGGGTCCCGTTGCTGCCGGTCAGGCCCGACCCCCCGAATACTCCGTGACCCCCACAGGCACACCGGCCGCCACTGGTGTCAATATGGGGCAGGGCGCAGGGTTCTATCCGGGCGGCTCCGGCCAGCGCATGACAGGCGGTCTGTCGACCACCAAATTCAGCTACGACAGTCTGAAGAAAAAGCCCACAAAACTGCCCTGGATTCCGTCCGGCTCCTTCTCTGACGCCATCATGATTGAAGGGGCCGATGCCAACGCCAGCGTCACCGGCCAGCAGAACACCCAGCCCGTCACCATTCGTCTTCTGGGGAGTATCCAGATGCCCAACAACAAAGAGTACAGCGCGGATGGCTGCTTTGTGGTGGGCGAAATCTGGGGGGATATCTCCAGCGAGCGCGGTGTGGTGCGAACAAAGTCGATCAGCTGCGTGCTGAAAAACGGCAAGCACGTCGATATGGAATTTGACGGTCACGTGAGCTACCAGGGTAAGGGTGGTGTGCGCGGCAAGCCAGTGATGCGTAACGGCATGATTGTCGGCTACGCCGGCGCAGCGGGTCTGCTTTCAGGTTTTGGTGAAGGGATTAAGTCTGCTGCCACACCGTCAGTAGGACTCGGCGCCACAGCCGATGTCGGTGCCGGCGACGTGTTTAAGCAGGGGTTAGGTGGGGGAGCCAGTAAGGCGGCCGACACCCTGAGTCAGTACTGGATTAAACGCGCTGAGCAGTATCACCCGGTGATTGATATCGGTGCCGGCAACCTGGTCACGGTCGTGTTCCAGAAAGGTTTCCGACTGGAAACACTGGAAGACGCTGAAGACCAGAAAGCGAAAGAGGAACTGCAGAAAGCAGGTAGCGCCGCGCAGGACGCCGTTGCTCCGCAACCCGTCAGTCAGACCACCACGTCCAGCACTACCTCAGTCGGCAACATCAACCCCGATGATGTTCTCCGCCAGGCCAGCCAGCTGCGCCTCGGTGACACCATCAACTGATGAGGAACTCAGGATGAAATCACGGAAAACACTGCAGTGGGCAACAACCCGGTGGAGGCCAGGACTTATATTCGCCGGTTCGTGGTCCATTTTGTTCTCCACGCTTTTCTCCGGTTTTATATGGGTACAGCTTATCGGCATGTTCCTTTTTCTGGCAGGCCTTCTTTTCCTGGCCGAGTCAATACCTGGCGGCATGGTGTGGCGTGAGCTGCACTCGCCAACCCAGGACACAACACCTGAAGAAAAGGAGAGAAAATGAAGAAGCCAGACATGGAAAACCGCATTGTTTTACTGAGAGGTATTAAGCAGGACTGGAAAGCCTGGTCTGAAGGAAAGAGGCTGGGGTGTATCAGCAAGAAGCTCGCCGGGATACTACTGGCTGTGGTGGCCGCTATCTTCGTTACCATAGTGCTGAACTATGAGCTTTTGCCTTATAGCCTGTACTCCCTTCCACCTTTGAGTGTGTTTGCCATTTTTCTGGTTTCCGAACTGAGTACGCCAGGCGGCTGGGACGAGGTTATCGACAGGAGGCTTCAGTCATATGAACCGCGTGACAGTGAAGCCTGGAAAGCACTAAGGGCCGCTGTTCTGGAAAAAGGGAAGCTGGAACATGACGATGTCAGGTTATGGCTTGAAGCTGAGTTTAAAGCCAATGCTGACCTGCTGGACGTGGCTGAAACGGCTATGAGATATGGATTTGTCCGGCGCGATGTATAAGCCGCCAGACATGCAGCCCGCATCCCTTAACCCTGCAACCCTTTTAAAATGGATCCGCTATATCTGTAACCCATAAGCGACCACCGCTGCTGATTTTGCACCAGAGCCTTCCCGTTCAATAACCCCCAAAAACACCACCGGAGTTACCCCATGAAAAAACTACTGGGTGCTGCACTGCTGTGCAGCGCACTGACCGGCTGCGCCGGTCTCAATTCTGATTTCGACTGCAACAAGACCGCCACCGACCAGTGCCTGACGACCGGAGAGGCCAACAAACTGGCCGCGCAGGGCAAAAGCCTGGACGACCTGACGGCTGATAAAGCCACAAAAAAGCCTGCGGGTGAAACCCTGCCGGCACTGCGTAACACAGCGCCGGGCGTCAATCCGTGGCGTCCTGTTTCCGTCGCAGCAACCGGAACCGCCGCCGCTAAGCCAATTGCTCCTCGCCCGCTGGCGACTGCCCAGGCGGAGACATCCGGCTCACTGGTCACGCCGCTGGTCACCACCAGTCATGCCACGCCGGTGCCGGTCAACACCGCTGGCCGCGTCCCGGTTCAGCGCATCCCTGACGCCACGCAGCGCCTGTGGATTGCACCCTGGGTGGACACGGACGACAACTTTCATCAGCCCGCCGTTGTCGAGTTTGTGAAAAACAAATCCCACTGGGATGAGAGCTATCGCGTTATCGGGGAGGGCGGCGAATGACGGATTTCCGCAATGACACCACCGCCCGGGAAGATGAGGGCGTGGTCATTGAGCGTCTACAGGGTGACTGGCACGTTAACAGGGGTAATGAGCAACACATTATTCGCCAGTCGGAAGATGAGCGGCTGCGCCGCCTGGAGTTGATCCGGGCCGCAGCGGAGGGCCGAAAATGAGTTTTGTCGACAGTCTGATGGGGATGCTGAAAAACGGGAAAGAGGAAGACGGTGCGGCAACGGCCCGTAACAACCTTTCCCAGACCTGGGACTACCCGTCCCTGGTCGCCGCACTACCGTACCGGTATTACGACGACACCAATGAGATTTTCGTCAACGCCGGTTCGGCAGGCTTCATTATGGAAGCCGCGCCACTGCCCGGTGCGAATGAGCAGGTGATGGCCGCGCTCGACGACATGCTGCGCAAGAAACTGCCCCGTAAAACGCCGTTGACCGTTATTCTGCTGGCCAGCAAGTGTGTAGGAGAGCGTATCGATCGCGGGGTGAGCGGTGATATGTGGAAAGGTCAGATGGCCGAACACCTCAATAAAATCACCCGTGCATTCTGGCAGCGCTCGGCGCTTCACGGTTTGGCCAACGAACGTGAATACCCGCTCTACCTGCGTAACTACCGCATCTTTATTGTCTACGGAGAATCACTGAAGCGCGCCTCCCAGACGCAGCGGATAATTGATGACCTGATTCAGATACGCAACACCATCCGCGTCTCACTGGGAGCTGCGCGTATCGACAGTATAAACACCGATGTGAACGCCTTCCTGTCTGCGGTACGTGAACAGATGAACTACCGGCAGGAGCAGGTGTTGATGTCCTCCGGGGATTACAACGAGGATGAGAAGCTTAACCGCCAGGTGGTTGATCCGGGGATTGACCTTAAGGTTCATCCATCGCATATCCGTATGGCGTTGCCGGAAAGCATCGATACGCGCGGGACGCGCCTGCCGGCATCAGCCTGTCGCATCATTAACATGCAGCTCAGCAAGAACCCGCGCCGCTTTGCTCTCTGGCAGGGGGCTGACAACCTGCAAAATCTGCGTTTCCCCGACCTCGGCATTCCCTGTCCGTTCATGCTGACCTGGACGACGGAGCTGGAAGAACAGACCAAAAGTCAGAGTGAGGCCTTCCGTAAAGACACGGACCTGTCAAAAAAAGCGAATTCAGCTTACGCCGCACTGTTCCCCGGCACCAAAAAAGCCGCAGACGAATGGCGACGCACCCGCGAACAGCTGAACAGCAACGAAATCGCGCTCTGCAACACCTACTTCAATCTGACCCTGTTCGCGCCGGATAACAACACCGATGCCCAGGCCTGCGAGCTGGCCGCCGTCAACGTGTTCCGCAAGAACGAGCTGGAGATGGTGACGATACAGTACCAGCAGATGCGTAACTGGCTGGCCGGCTTCCCGTTCGTCATGCAGGAAGGGATGTGGGAAGACCTGAAGATGACCGGGGCTACGCTTCGCGCCAAATCCTGGAACGCGGTGAGCCTGATGCCGGTGGTGGCAGAACGCCAGCTGTCGAACGTGGGAATGCCACTGCCAACCTACCGCAACCAGGTGGCCTTCTTCGATATGTTTGGTGAAGAGAACGGCAGTACCAACTTCAACATTGCCGTCACTGGCACCTCGGGGGCCGGTAAATCGTTCCTGACGCAGGGGGTCCTGCGCGATGTACTCAACGCCAATGGGTATGCCTGGGTCATTGACATGGGGGACAGCTACAAGAACTACTGCCACCAGGCCGGCGGGGTCTACCTCGACGGGGCGCAGCTGCGCTTTAACCCGTTTGCTAACGTCCGGGACATCAAACACTCTGCTGAAGGGATTGTTCGTCTGTTGACGGTGCTGGCCAGTCCGACGCAGCCACTGGATGGGGTGTGTGAAGCCATCCTGCAAAAAGCGGTCATGGATGCGTGGGAGAAAAAAGAACACAAGGCGCGTATCGATGATGTTCATCGCTACCTGACCAGTGAAGAGGTCAATACAGCCTTTGCGGACAAACCGACGATTATCGCGCGTCTCGCTGAGCTGGCCATGCTGCTCGATACCTACTGCACCTGGGGGCCGGATGGCGAATACTTCAATGCGGACAACCCGACCCTCGATGGCGAAACCCGCTTTGCGGTGCTGGAGCTGCTGAGCCTGGAAGACAAGCCGAAGCTGCTCTCGTCCATCCTGTTCTCGCTCATTCTGGCGATACAGGAAAAGATGTACCACAGCCCGCGCGACCTCAAAAAAGTCTGCATCATCGACGAGGCCTGGCGTCTGCTGGGTGGCTCCAACCCGCACGCGGCACGGTTTATCGAAACCGGCTACCGTACCGTGCGCCGCCACCGGGGCGCGTTTATCACCATCACCCAGGGCATCAAGGACTTCAGCGCCAGCAAGGAAGCAGAAGCCGCCTGGAACAACAGCTCCACCAAAATCACCCTGCTGCAGGATGCAAGGGCCTTTAAACAGTACCTTGCCGATAACCCGGATCAGTTCTCGGACATGGAAAAAGAAGTTATCCGTGGCTTCCAGCCCGCCCTGCAAACCGGCTACAGCTCCCTGCTGATAAGCGCCGGTGAATACAGCTCCTTCCATCGTCTGTTTGTCGACCCCGTCACGCGTGCCATGTTCAGCTCGCGCGGTGAGGATTTCGCCTATATGCAGAACGCGCAGAAAGCCGGAGCCACGGCGGAAGAGGCGGCATATCTGCTGGCGGAGAAGAAATTTGGCGGTGAACTTCGGGAACTTGAAGAGTGGGTGAACGCAGCATGAGTGAACAAAACGAAAAGCCGTATGACGGCGATGCCGTCCGGGACGGTGTGACGATGGCCAGCAAAACATCCCGCTGGCTTAAAGGGGGGCTGCTGGGACTGGCGGGACTGCTGGCCATGACCGGCGTGGCGTATGTGACGGCGAAGGCCGTCACCCCGGAAGTTGTGGTGTTTGACATGAAAGGGACGGTTGACCTCTTCATGCAGCAGTCATCGCAGTTACAGCTTGATGAGGGCAGGGCGAAAGCCCTGACGGCCCGCTTCAACGCGGCACTGACGACCAGTCTGGGCGAATGGCAGGCTTCACATAATGCCATCATCCTGGTGAAACCGGCAGTGATGAGCCCTCAGCGTGATATCACCGATGAAATCCGCGCCGACATTGCCCGGCGCACCCAGGGGGGCATGTGAAAAAACGACTTCAGCTGACGGCTCTGATACTGCTGACGCTCTCTGCTGCCAGTGGTGCCAAAGATCTCGGGACCTGGGGCAACGTGTTCGAACCTGCCGAACAGGACATGCTGACCTTTATCCAGAACCGCCTGAAGGGAATGGAGCAGAGCGGTGAACTTGACCGGTTACGGGAGGAGGCAACCGCGCGGGTAAAAGAACACGCGGTTCGCCCGACCCCGGTTGAAGGACTCAGTAAGGCCGTGACCTACCGCAGCTTCGTCTGGGACCCGACTTTCACCGTAAAAGAGACCATTACCGATATGCAGGGCAACGTGATTGCCCGTAAGGGTGACACGGTCAACCCGCTGGATAAGGTGCCTTTCAGCCAGGTGCTCTATTTCATCGACGGTGATGACAGGGAGCAGGTGAACTGGATCCGGCAGCAAATCGCCGGGCAAACAGACTTTAAGGTGATCCTGGTGA
This sequence comes from Enterobacter cloacae complex sp. ECNIH7, assembly GCF_002208095.1. Lineage (NCBI taxonomy): Bacteria > Pseudomonadati > Pseudomonadota > Gammaproteobacteria > Enterobacterales > Enterobacteriaceae > Enterobacter > Enterobacter cloacae complex sp. ECNIH7. The sequence goes on along the minus strand of NZ_CP017991.1, from coordinate 102,668 downwards.
AAGGCAACATCAGGGACAGCAGCAATGCCCTGAATGAGCGTATCTACTTTGACCAGTCTGGCGTACTGACCCGTAAGTTTGGTTTTGAACACATCCCGGCACGGATTTCGCGTGATGGCCGTGTGATGAAGGTGGAAGAAATTCCGGTATCAGGAGCAAAAAAATGACAGCAACTACGTTAGGTGACCTGTTTCCCACTCTCCGTAACGCGGTATCCGCACCATGCCATCCCCAAAAAAAGGACCGAAAAACGCCAGCGACCGTGACCCGCAGCGGAACCGCTGAACGGCTCAAGGCGCTGTACCCCGAAATTGACGGCTGGCATCCGGTACTGGTGACTAAAGCATGGCTTCACTGGTGCGGACAGAACCAGCTGGATACTCAGGAGCCGGAAACACGCGATGAAAGATTCCCTGACTTCATCATTCATCTTCTGATGGAGAACATGCGGGCAGAAGACGGTGCGAAACGTAAAAAGGGCCAGACGATGTCGCTTTCTGAGCGTCTCGACAGGTTGTTCGCAGGCGAAGGGCAGGAGAACGCGGAATGTCACTGAAACACAATGCCGCGGTGCAGTCTGTACCTCAGCACATGACAGACCACAATACGGATACTAAAGGCAATGACAACGCCGTGAATCAACTCTGTCAGCTGTACCCTGAAATCGAATCGTGGCAACCCGAGCTGATCGCCGGTGCCTGGCATCACTGGTGTGCGCAGAACAGTCTGGTGTCGGCGGTACCAGAACAACGTGATGAGGCGTTTCCCCTGTATCTCGTCAGTCTTATCCGTAACAGAATGGAGGAGATGAACGTATGGCGCTAATCAGCTGTTTAACCCGTCCGGACGGGCTGCAGGGTGTGTTTTCCTGCCTGAGTATAGGGCAGGGGCTCAGTGGCTTTCTGGTGTTGATTATTTTACTGGTCGGCTGGCTGGTGATCCAATACCTGGCAGAGGCGAGACGTGTACGGCGGACCCGGGAAGCCAGACCAGGAATACCCGTCCCGCCGGCACAATTTGGTAATGCCCGTCATGCATCTGCTGTGCATGACTTTGCTAACCAGAACTATTACCAGGTGATGCTCGCCGAGATGGAAAAAGCACTGTTTTCGGCAGGTTACGAACTGACGCAGGATGCATCACGCTGCACACGGCTGGCAAATGCAGACAGACGCGATATCAGCCGAAAAGTGACCAGCGTTCGCCACCGTTATATGACCCCCCTTCTATCAGAACAGGCGATGAATGACAGTATTGATGACGCTATGAGAAATGGCTCCGCTGTGGAATGGCTGAACATGCTTATCTGGGGCAGTGAGCGGGAAGGATGGTATATCACCCGCAGTCAGGATGAAAACTCCACCAGGCTGACCGACTGGCAAAAACAGATGTGGCCCGTCAGGCAGGTGAGCATCATCGTGACGTCTGATACGTTGGTCATCACCCGTGATCTGGTTCGCGGTCTGAACGAGGCTGTGAAAAGGATGAGTCACACGCCGTTTCCTGAAAACGACAATATGCCTGAACTCAGCGATGTACCGGTAACAAGCCCGGGCCTTCAGGTGACACTGGAGCGTCAGTTGTGCACTACGCCTCCGGGGTTCTTTTCTGAGGTTGCTGGCCGGAACGTACCGGAGGCGCTGACGAGGATGATTGCTGTACCACAGGACGAAGAAAAGCGGGTTGTGGCGGTCTTCGCGCAGATAACGTCTCCGCGCTCAACAGAGATGTTAACCCTGTATCTGAATGCTGCTGCTGAACGCATTTCCGCCGGGGAGGCTCATGGCGCGGACTACGATGATGACAACGGTTATGCCTTTATCGTCACGCGTACCCTTAAACCTCACTGATTCAACCGTGCGGCCATCCAGGATGTTCGGTGCTCACTGCGTTGCGCTCCGCCTCAGCCTGAATGTTCTCACGGTTTCCGATTAACCCCGACAAGGTAACACCATGAAAAAAGACCCTGATGCTGAAAAGGGCCGGAATGTTACAGCCGTTCGTCATGATGAAAAATCGGCATTACGGCTCAATGCCATTCTTGCAGAGAATCCCCTTTATTATCCCTCGCTCGTCTTGCGGGCTGGCCTGCTAGCCCTTGAGGACATGAGCAAAGAACAACGGCTAATGATCGTCATGAAAGCCGCGACTAAGCCCGAAACACACTGACCTTTCTGTTTTAACTGGCCCTCCCGCCGTCCGGTGGCTGCGGCACTCCCGGAGATACCCCATGACACATCCTGAATATATCGGGCCGGTGACGGTTACCCGTGACCGCAACGGCTTCTGGACGCACCCCCGCTACTTTACGTCAGCCAGTGATGAGGCCACCCGGACTGAATTTGGTGACTGGATGCACCGTCACAACCTGACCTGTGCCACCCGCTGGATGGAAAACGATGCCCCGCCTCAGGTGATTGCAGCCTGGGAAAAGGGCGCGGCGGATATCAGTGCCTGGCAACCCTCAGCGCCTGCGGGCGATGGCTGGTTTATCGGCTCCATTCATGACACGGAAGACGGCCCGGTCTGTATCTGGTTGCGGGAGGTGAAATGAAGCACTTTTCATGGCTTGCCGGCATTCTGCTGATATTACTGTCCTGGTCCCCCACGCAGGCAACCGCCGCCAGCAACGCCGGAGACGGTCGCTGGGTCAACCCGATAACGGATGTCTGCTGGAAATGCCTGTTCCCGATGACACTCGGCAATATCCAGCTCGCCTCCGGTCCGCAGAAAGATACCGCTAACCCATCCTCCCCCATCCAGATATGTCCGGTGGGGGTCCTGTACCGCGTTGGTCTGGCCATTGGGTTCTGGGAGCCGATGGCGATGGTGGATGTGACCCGTGAGCCGGGTGTGATGGTGAATATGGGGGGATTTAAAATCGACCTGGGGCGGACGGGCACAGGGACGTCAGGTCAGAGTGACCGGCCCGCAGCCGGCGCGTTTTACCACGTTCACTGGTACAAATACCCGCTGATCTTCTGGCTCAACATTATCACCAGCCTGGGTTGCCTGCAGACCGGCGATATGGACATCGCTTACCTCTCTGAAGTTGACCCTCTGTGGAATGACAGTACGCTCTCGATGCTGATTAACCCTGAAGCGGCACTGTTCGGGAATGTTGTGGCTCAGGCCGCCTGTGCGGCCGACGCGGTGGCCAGTGCGGCAGGTATGTCGCTCGCTCCGCTGTTCTGGTGTGCCGGTAGTCAGGGGACAATGTACCCGCTGACCGGTTACACCAGTGGTGAATTCTCACCGCTGGAAACCTCCTTGCTGGTCGGGGAAAGGATGGCGTTCAAGATGCACCGCGAGGGACTGGTCTGGAACTCTGTCGGAGCCGATAACGCCGTCTGTAACCAGTACCCGTCACCCATTATTCCCAAAGACCGGTGGCGATATCAGATGGTGAACATGTACCCCGAGGCAACCAACTGCCACCCGTTCGGGGCTATCACCCAGACCTGGGGCATGAAGCACAACTCCCCGTCCTCCAAAAAGAACTTCGGCTACCTCTTCTGGCGCAAACGAAACTGCGTCTTCCTTTAAGGACATGACAATGAAAACCGCTTATTTCCGGGCGCTGATGTTCAGCGTCCTGGCAGGCTTTGCGTCTCAGGTGCTGGCAAGTGCCCAGACAGAGACCTCCGTTACGGACCGTAACTGGATCAAAGGACAGCAGGACGCACTGGCAGCGATGAAAGAAGGAATGCCTGACCCGGGCGCAGGGCTGCCTGTCTTACCGCAGGCGCAGCAGGACCTGATGAACCGCCTCCAGGGCAATATCGCGGCGCAGTCCACCACGATGGGTGACAAAGACACGTTCCCGGCAATCTATTTTGTGAGCCTCGGTATACCACGTGAAGGCCTTCTGCCCATGCTGAAAGATGCGCGCCGATACAACATTCCGCCCACGTTACGCGGTCTGGTCAATAACGATATGCGCCAGACGGCGGCGCTCATGTTTGAGCTGAACAAGGAAGACAAGGATGCCGGCGTGCAAATCGATCCAACCCTGTTCAGTCAGTACCACATCACCACAGTGCCAGCCCTGGTGGTGACCTGCCCGGGCCGGTATGACTTTATCAGGGGCAGTCTGCCCCTGAAGGAGGCGCTGGAAAAAGTGGCGGAAAGCGGTGACTGTGCCGCAACGGCCCGCCAGTTACTGGAGGCTGCACGATGAGAAAGTCACTTTTCACCCTGCTGATGTCGTTTCCGCTCCTGGCCGGTGCTGCTAATCCGGCCTTTGATGCGGGGGCAAGTTTTGGCAAAGGCAGTGCATCCAGCGGGACAGACACCCTGAAAAATCCCGGTACGGTCACCAGTGCCATTCCGGGCTATACCGCGAACCCGCCGGAGAAAGGGTATTACGGTGGCGTGAGTGGCGGGGACGGCGGGCTGGCCAACAAAGGTCAGGCGGCCCTTCAGGGCAATGATGCCGCGCAGTCGGTTATCTCGTCCGGTACGACAAACCCGGCGCCCGCCATTGACCCGAAGGCTCCTTTTATCACCATCGGCAAGAATGCGGAGGGCACGGCTGACGGGATCATGGATGGCAGCAGCCAGCAGTGTACACAGACGACCGTGTCAAAATCGACGTTTGATAACTATTCCTGTAGCGCCGATGTGGCTGTATCAAAGACCTGTACCCGCGACACACAAATTACCGGCCATTATGAGAATCAGGTGTCCACGAAAACTGTGGTCATCTCGCCGGCGACGCTGGTCTTTACGAAAATCGATGACAACACGCTTGGATTTGCGCTGCCGCTGGATGAACCGGGGGGCACCATGCTGGAAGGTTCAATCACCACATCGCAAAAAAGCAGCGCCGGAAACCCGTTTTTTAGCTCGAAACTGACGTTCTACGGCACGTCGAAGACGCTGAAAAATGTGAATAACACATTTGATGTGGATGTGGCCCAGCAGGTTGTCCCGGCTGACGGGATGCTGCGCGGGACACTGACAAATGATGTTTCTGACTATATAGACCAGATGATGATGTCGGTCATGTCGTCAAAATACCCCAACAATGATGGCCTCGCCAAAATCACGGCGACAATCACCATCGTGACAACGGTGAAAGTCTGGGTCCCGTCGACGACGACCCCGTCAGTCTGTCCGGACAGCCCGGGTGGAAAGAAAACCGGCTCGGTCTGCACTATCAAAGGCGGTGACCGGCAGGTGGTTGTTGATGGTGTCACGCAGACGGTTCACAGCGACTGCTGGCAGTACACCGATACGTACCTGGTCAGCGAGAACACGACCGGCACCTGTGCCTCACTGACCAGCAACGCTGCCTGTACCAAAGCGAGTGAAACCTGCTCTGAGTACATTGACGGCACCTGTTCTCATAAAGACTACATCTATCAGTGCCAGACGGTGCATTCGTCCACGGGCCTGGTCTGCGGTGGCCAGTATATCTGTAAGTCAGGGGACTGCGACGACACCAACGGGGCGGGGGATAACGGGTTTGACACTGCCGTGGCCAAACTCGCTGGCCTGGCCTCTGCTGCTGAAGACGTCAGGGACCAGAACTCCACCATTAACGTCAGAGCCTTTACCGGTAAGGCGATGAGCTGTCGTAAAGCTTTCGCGGGATTCTCTAACTGTTGTAAGGACTCTGGCTGGGGACAGGACACCGGATTATCGGCCTGTAACGATGATGAGATGGCCATCGGCAAGGCGAAAGCCAAGAAGATTACCGTCAGTGTGGGTGACCGCTGCGATCGTCAGGTTGCCGGCGTATGTCTCCAGACCAGCCATGTTTACTGCGTCTTTGACGGCAAACTCGCCCGCATCATTCAGGAGCAGGGGCGTCGTGACCAGCTGGGCGTGAAGTTTGGCAGCGGCAGCAGTCCTGACTGCCGGGGGATCACGGTGCCGGAACTGCAGAGCATCGACTTCGACAAAATCAACTTCGCGGACTTCTACGAAGATTTGATGAACAACCAGAAAGTGCCTGACACCAGTACGCAGGTGAAACAAATCAAGGATCGTATCGCCGCCCAGGTGAACCAGCAGGGGGGTAAGTAAATGAAACGAAAATGTGTCCTCTGGGGGCTGTTGCTGGCCTTTGCCGGTCAGTCAGCCCTGGCTGAAGAGATAGTGACACCGGCTGATCCGTTTACCGGCTGGGCCTGGTACAACGAACCGAAAAAGCCCGCTGAATTGCCCAAAAAGCCACAGCAGCCCGCGCCGCAGTCGGTTCCGGATATGAGTAAGCTGTCCGCGCAGGAACAGGCAAAGGTGCTGCGCGGGTACACGATGGAGGCGCTTAACCGCGCCATCCTGTACCCGACGAAAGAGAATACGGCAACGTTCCTGCGCTGGCAGAAGTTCTGGACCGACCGGGGGTCGATGTTCAGCCAGTCCTTTGCGGCAGCGCAGCTGAGCCACCCGGATCTCGACTACAACCTGGAGTACCCGCACTACAACAGCATGGCGCCGTTTGTGCAGACGCGTGACCAGCAGTCGCGGCAGAACGCGGTGACGCAGCTGGCGCATCAGTACGGTCTGTTTTATTTCTACCGGGGCAGTGACCCGATTGATGTGCAGATGGCCGGCGTGGTGGCCGACTTTGCAAAAACCAACGGTATTTCGCTTATCCCGGTTTCGGTCGACGGGCAGGTGGCGGCCAGTCTGCCACAGAGTCGTCCGGACACCGGACAGTCACGTTCGATGAATATCTCGCACTTCCCGGCACTCTTCCTGGTCGACCCGACCAGCAAAAACTACCGTGCCCTGTCCTACGGCTTCATGACCCAGGATGATCTGTCGAAGCGATTCCTGAACGTGGCCACCGGCTTTAAACCGAATTCATAAGGTAATCAAACCATGAACGTTAATCTTTTCGCAGGACTGTTTTTCTGGGGCACGATGGCGCGCGTACTGAGTGAGCTGATGACCCTGTCAGTTGAACATACCCAGCAGGGGTTGCTCTGGTTATGCAACGGACTCTGGATGGGAGCGGCCGGGATGCTGATGTATGCCGGATATCGCTGGTTCCGTCATGACGCAAAGCAGGATCACAAGGAGGCCGATCATGAGCATTAAATCCGGACTCACCGCCCTGCTGATTGCCATGCCGCTGCTCGCACAAGCCGGAATTCGTGAAGAACTGGCGTTGCTGGAAGCGGCGAAGACGACAGCACCGGCTCACGATGCTGCCATGACCGCATCGGCCATCCCGGCACCTGCACCGGTGAACCTGATGTCACTGCCGGACGGTCGCCAGGCAAACATGAAGGATTATGCGGTGGTGCTCTTTATGCAGGCCCACTGCCAGTACAGCGCGAAGTTTGACCCGTTACTGAAGGGCTGGGCCGATCAGCACGATATCCGGGTGTACCCCTACACCCTGGACGGTGGCGGGGACGGCTCTTTCCCGACCCCGATGATCCCCCGCAAAACGGACCCGAATTCACCGATAGCCGATGAAATCGTCACGTTCTTCGGCAACGGTCTGCCCATCGCCACGCCGACCGCCTTCGTGGTCAACGTCAACACCCTGAAGGCGTACCCGCTGACGCAGGGGGTGATGGAAATCCCCACGCTTGAAAGCCGTATGGCCAGCCTGATTCAGGCCGACCTGGATAACGTTGACCCGAAATCGCTGCCGCCGATGCCGGCAAGTGCGCAGGTCACCCCTCAGTAAGACAACCGGACTTCAACATGAATACAACATCGTATGCATTATCGCGTGCCGAGCGCGTGTGGCTGCTGTTCAGCATGACGTTGCTGGTATCTGCCGCGTTTTACGGGACGCTGGCCCATCGCGTGGTCAGCGCACTGTCCCGCCCGGAAATGACCCTTTACCTTCAGGACGTGCCGGTGCTGCTGCTCATTTCGCTGAGTGTCGGCTTCTTTTTCACTGCCACAGGGTTGTACATCTGCCGCCTGACCCTGTCCCGGAAACCCCGTGAGGAGATCGCATGATTAAGGCACTGATAACAGCAGGCACTGTCTTTTTTGCCGGTCTGGCTGCGCTGCCGGCGCAGGCTGATGTCAACGGCGACCTGAACGGCTTCTTTGGCAGTCTCGGCTACAGCGGCAACGTCTCCCAGGCTCAGGCCTGGCAGGGACAGGCGGCAGGTTACTTCTCGGGTGGTTCTGTCTATCTGCGAAACCCCGTCAAAAACGTCCAGCTCATCTCCATGCAGTTGCCCTCCCTGAACGCCGGCTGCGGCGGTATCGATGCCTATCTGGGGTCGTTCAGTATGATCAGCGGGGAAGAAATTCAGCGGTTTGTTAAACAAATCATGAGTAACGCCGCCGGCTACGCCTTTGACCTGGCTCTCCAGACGATGGTGCCGGAACTGAAGCAGGCGAAAGATTTTCTGCAAAAGCTGGCCAACGATGTGAACAGTATGAACATGAGTTCGTGTCAGGCGGCACAGGGCATTATCGGCGGGTTGTGGCCGGTCACACAGGTGTCGCAGCAGAAAATCTGTCAGGACATCTCGGGTGAAACCAATATGTTTGCTGACTGGGCCGCGTCCCGTCAGGGCTGTACCGTGGGTGGGCAGAGTGACAAGGTGACAAGCAAGGCCGGTGACGATGAAAAAGACCAGGTGCTGAAAAACAAAAACCTGATCTGGGACACGCTGAGTAAAAACGGCCTGTTGGGCAATGACCGGGCTCTGAAGGAGCTGGTGATGAGCACGGTCGGCTCAATCATCTTCAACAAGGACGGCGACGTCACCATTCTGACGCCGCTGGTCGATAACCGGGATCTGATTAAGGTGCTGATGCGCGGCGGAACAGCGAAGGTGTACGGCTGTGATGAAGCCACACTCTGCCTCACGCCGGTTGTCGTGAACCTGACCATCAGCGAATCCAATGCGCTCGTGACGCTAGTCAAAAAACCTGATGCTGTCGATGCAAAACAAACTTGTCGATGACAATGCGCTGTCCGATCAGGAAAAAGGGTTTGTAAACACCACGTCGGTGCCCGTCCTGAAATACCTGACCAACGCACAGAGTATGGGGATGAGCGCGACCTATCTGTTGCAGGTGGCTGACTTCATCGCGCAGGACCTGATGATCCAGTACCTCCAGGAACTGGTTAAACAGGCAAGTCTGTCGCTTGCCGGCAAAAACTTCCCGGAAGAGGCTGCCGCGAAACTGCGCGACAACGTCATACATGCCCAGGGCTTGCTGGCTGACATGAAACTCCAGTCTGCTGCTGACCAGAACGCGCTTGATGGCATCGACCGTAACATGCAGTACCTGCAACAGCAGGTATCCACCATCGTTTCAGGCTCTTATCAGAGCAACTATCACTGGGGTGATCGCTGATGCTTGAGATATACACCATCTATGGCGGGGGGATGTGGAAAACGGCGCTGGACGCCGTTGTCACCCTGCTGGGTATGAACACGTTCAGTACACTGTTACGTATTGCCGGCACCTTTGGGGTGCTGGCCGCCCTGTTTGCCTTTATCAAACAACGTAACCCGATGGTGATGGTGCAGTGGCTGGCTATCTTCATGGTCCTGACGTCTGTCCTGCTGGTTCCAAAACGTTCCGTGCAGATTATCGACCTGTCAGACCCGGCAGCGGTCTGGAAAACCGATAATGTGCCAGTGGGACTGGCGGCCATTGCCTCACTGACCACCAGTATCGGGTACAAGATGGCGTCGACGTATGACATGCTGATGGCCAGACCCGATTCGGTGACCTACAGCAAGAGCGGGATGCTGTTTGGCTCACAGATAGTGGCGGAAACCAGTGACTTCACCACGCAGAACCCGGAGCTGGCCCAGATGTTGCCGGATTACGTGGAGAACTGCGTGATTGGCGACATTTTGCTGAATCACAAATACACCGTGAACCAGCTGCTGAACTCCACTGATCCGCTGGGGCTTATCACCAGTAACCCGAGTCCGCTGCGCGGGATATTCAAAACCACTGATTCGACCCGTCAGTTTCTGACCTGCCAGCAGGCGGCTGCACAGATAAACTCGCTGGCCAATACGGAAGGAAATCCGGCCAGTGCCACCTTTACCATGCTGACCAATAAAATTTTCGGCAACAAGGTAAACGGGGCGACCCTTCTGGCTAACGCGATGGGTGAAAGCTACGGGTATTTCTATGCCGGCGGGATGAGTGCGGCGCAAATCATGAAAAACAACATCACCAACAGCGCGGTCCGGCAGGGGGTGAAAGGGTTTGCGGCACGGTCTTCCGATACGGCGAACCTGCTGAATCTGGCGACCGAGAACGCGGCAACGAAGCAACGTCTCAGCTGGGCCGCCGGTAATGAGCTGGCGACCCGCACACTGCCGTTTGCCCAGTCGCTTCTGATGCTTATCCTGGTGTGTCTGTTCCCGCTGATGATAGCGCTGGCGGCGTCCAACCATAGTCTGTTTGGCCTGAACACGCTTAAGCTGTATGTCTGTGGTTTTATCTATTTCCAGATGTGGCCGATCATGTTTGCCATTCTGAACTATGCCGCAAATTTCTGGTTGCAGACCAAAACCGGTGGCACGGCACTGGTGCTGGCCAATACGGATGTGGTGGCATTGCAGCACTCTGATGTGGCGAACCTAGCCGGATATCTCTCACTGTCAATCCCCTTGCTTTCGTTCTACCTGACGAAAGGGGCAGCGGCGATGGGTTCACAGGTGGCAGGCAGCGTACTCAGTTCGGCCGCCTTCACCTCCGCCGGCGTGTCGGCAACCACGGCAGATGGCAACTGGTCGTTTAACAACATGTCGATGGATAACGTCAATCAGAACAAGATGGACACCAACCTGATGCAGCGTCAGGGCCAGCAGACATGGCAGGCGGATAATGGTTCGACTCAGACCCAGACTGCCGGTGGCCATACGGTAATCGATGGTTCCGGTGCGATGTCAAACCTGCCGGTGAACATGAAACTCAGCCAACTGGCGAGCAGCGGATTCCAGGAGTCGGCGCGGCAGTCGCAGGTACAGGCCCAGACGGCACTCGACGGTTACAACCACAGCGTCACCAGCGGGTGGTCACAGCTTTCGCAACTGTCCCATCAGACCGGTAGCAGCGACAGCATTAGCCAGGGCAGTGAAAACAGCAAGGCGACCAATGCTTCGCGCGGTGCCAGCATGATGATGTCCGCAGCGGAAAACTATGCGAAAGCGAACAACGTCTCAACGCAGGAAGCCTATAACAAGCTGATGGATATCAGTAATCAGGGTTCCCTTTCTGCGGGCGTAAAAACTACGCTTGGTGGTGGCATAAATATTGGTGTGGCTAAATGGGGGGCTGAAGGGAATCTTTCAGCGGATGCACGCCATACAACGGGGAGTTCACGCGGGGTTCAGGATTCAGGCTCACATACCCAGGATATGCGACATGACCAGAACAGCCAGGCGGTTAATGATTTCCGTCAGGGTATGGATATGGTTACCAGCAGTCGGGTAAGCGATGGTTCGAATCATACGGAGAATGCGGCAAACAGTAACGTTCAACAATTTGCCGCTACGCTCAACGATGCTCAAAGTCAGTACCATCAGTACACTACCAGTTCAACGCAGAGTAATGAGTTCAGCCGTATGGCCACGATGGCGCAGAACCAGAGTGCCAGCCTCGATACGAACTACAATCAGGAGTTCGTTGACTGGGCGGCTAATAAGTATGGTGACAAGGCTCAGTCCATGCTGACCAGTGCGCCGACAGCGCGTGAAGCAGCGATGGAGTTTGTAAACGAACGACTGAAACCTGAAATCAGCGGTGATTATCAGCAGGCGCGCTCAGACCTCGCCAGTGGTACTGAACATGCGGCATTCAGTGGTGAGCATATTGTCCACAGTGGGTCTGGTGGGCAACAGGATTCAGGCTCAGTACGGAATGATGATGGCGTCCGGTACAGCTCAGCAAATAGTGAAACTGAACGTACTGCGGCTATAAGGAGTGGTAGCTCTTCCGGTAATCATCAGGTTACAGAGGAAAGTAGCCTTCCAGCCGGACGAGGCATATCAACCGGTCAGGAGACTACGGGTTCAGTGCATACTGAAAGCGGACAAACCTATCGTGGTGAGCAATCAACGATCGCTGAAAGGCGCGTTGTCAGTCAACCAGGCACTTCTTATCGCGATGAGAACATCCCAGACAGCTCTGTTGAATACACTCGTCAGGATGCAAACCATTCAGGACTGAGCCGTGAACACGAGGCTGTGACGATTCAGAAAACTGGAACAGGGAACAACGCTTCGTCAGCCAGCGGTATTGAACATGGCAGACATTCAGCGGCTGCGGAACACACTGGTTCGGCTGGAACCTCACATCGGACATTCAGTCATTCTGGGCAGGAGCTGGAGTCACAAACGATTCAGCATAGCGGAAGCCGAATGACTGAAACCGGGACCCCTGGCGCCGTGGACGGAAATCGGGTATCGGGTTCGACTATGCAGGATGCATTCGAAGAAAATCAGTCAAAACTGCACGAGCAGTCAGGGCGGAGTTTTGAACCGCAAAATGATATACAGCGCCGGGTTGCGGAACAAAGATCTGAAAATGAGCATAAAATCAACGAATCTGCTGGTGAAATTGGTAAAAAACAATCCACTGTTCAGACATCCAGTGATATCCTGAAAGGAGAGAGTTTAAATGCGAACAGCACTTTCCAAATTCATAGGAAAGAGGCAGAGATCGATCAGCAAATGCCAGTAGTTGATGGTGAAGAAAAAAGAAAACTTGAAGGTCAATTGCTGGAATTAAGGAAAAGAACTGGGTAGGAGGGGGTATGATAAAAGGTAATTTAAGTAAAATTGCTTATTTTCCTGTCTTAATGATCTATGCAGGCTTACCGTTAGTGCATGATGTAATACCCTATCACAGGGTTTATAACAGCGAAGATTGGTTCGCATTGGCTGGTATGTATGTATTAGGTACTTTGATAGCATTTCCGCTTCTTTATCTTCTACGTAAATCTGACAAGAATGGATATGGTAATTCGGTAAATTCAATAATCCCGCGCGTTTTTATTACCGTATTAATGCAGTTAGTATGCCTATATCTCTTATGGAACGAGCCAGCATATCTTTATCTATCAATGGCAGTAATTATGGGGGCGTCCGCAGTGATCTTTGGTTACGGTAAGAAAGGACTTAACCTACTAAGAGATAAAGATACCGGCCATTTATACGAAATTCGTGGGGCTAAAGCATACAGATTGAATGACTTTGATGCTGCCAGGTTCCAATCAATTTCGATGAGTAAGGGCCTTCAGTTCGCTGAATTTTCATCCAGTGATGTTACTGGATTTGATGTAAGTTCATCAGTCCAATCTGTTAACCATTCTTTTAGTAATACAGATTTAATTATAAATCCTACATCAGGAATGCCGATGGTTGGTGGTATCTCTGGTCTGGATGTACACGGAAACAGTTGGGGTACAAACTTCAACGAACCATCAAGCACATATGACCCTAATCGGGGTTACTGAGAAAAAGGGGGCATAAGCCCCCTTTTTAATGCACCAACCAGCATTAACACTTCTGTTTATATAAATATCCATTCAAATCAGCCGATAACATTCCTGTTAGCTGTACCTCGCTAACGGGGATGTATTTCTATGCACAGGATGAACTCATGAAATTAAAACAATTAGCCGTTGTTGGCCTGATCGCTTCTGCACTGGCGCTTTCTGGTTGTGGTGCCATGTCCACCGCAGTGAAAAAGCGTAACCTCGATGTGAAAACACAGATGAGTGAAACCATCTGGCTGGAGCCATCATCAGAGAAAACAGTCTATCTTCAGATCCGTAATACTTCCGACAAGGACATGTCTGGTCTTCAGACGAAGATCACCAGTGAGCTTGCTGCCAAAGGCTACCGCGTGTCCAGCTCTCCGGACACAGCCTACTACTGGATTCAGGCTAACGTGCTGAAAGCCGAGAAAATGGACCTGCGTGAATCGCAGGGATTCCTGAAAACGGGTTATGAAGGTGCGGCAATGGGTGCGGCACTGGGCGCGGGCATTACGGCGTATAACTCGACGTCAGCCGGCGCAACCCTGGGTGTGGGACTGGCCAGTGGCCTGATTGGTATGGCGGCGGATGCGATGGTCGAAGACATCAACTATACGATGGTGACAGACCTGCAAATTTCCGAACACAGCAAGGCAACGGTTACTACAGACAATATCGCGGCTCTGAAGCAGGGAACGTCAGGCGTTAAGGTCCAGACCAGCACCGAGCAGGGCAACCGCGCCAAATACCAGACCCGTGTGGTGTCCAACGCCAACAAGGTGAACCTCAAGTTTGAAGAGGCGCAGCCCGTTCTGGAAGCTCAGCTGGCAAAATCTATTGCCGGGATTATGTAATTTTCAGGGCGGGTTTTCTCGCCCTGACTTCAGGAGTTAAAAATGAAAAAAATAAGCCAGTTCATCATGACAGTAGGGCTGAGTTTGGTGGTTGTAGGATGTTCTTCCCAAAAGAATACAGAAAATCCTGATAAGCAGGTGGCTGAGGAGTGTGTGAATAAAATTGATTCCATCGCAAAAGGGAAATCCGGCACGGTTAATCACCTGGGAATTCGTAAAGAAGACGGGGTGGTTGCCCGCGCTGGCGGAGTGGCGTTAAAAGAAGGTAAGCAAACTTGGCTTCCTTACGTGGAAGCTACCCTTCTTGATAATGGTGTGCCGGGCAGCGCATGGCGTAACTGTATGCAGCAGCATGGTGTCGATATCGGCTCCTGACCGTCAGTCAGGTGCGCTGATCGACTGGCGCACCTGAAACCTCCTTCAACTCCCGGTTACCAGAAAATCCACCGCGTTGACGAGAGTATCGCGTAGCTCCGCGCGGTAACTGTGAATGTCTTCTTCGTTCAGTTCGTGCAGATAAACGGTCTGGATGAGGTGTGTCATCAGAATGTATTTCTCATCTCCGATAACAACAATCGGATTGATTTTGCTCATGCCCGGGAGTGCTGGTCGCCAGCGTACAAACGGGATGATAACCCGCGTATTCAGGCTTTCCAGTGGTTCTGACTGAGCAATGACAAAATAGGGATAGTCAGGGTTATCCGGTCTGCGAAAAATTGTTCCCTGATTCATTTTATAACCCTCAACCCGTCACTGCTCCGGGGTATGAGATGTTCCTCCACAAAGCGATTACTGGCTTCGATGGCCGTTTTGTTTTCCTCTCGCCACATCGCCTGGCGTTTAAGCCGTACGACATCTTCCAGCGCTGAATTAAGCGTGGATGAAAGGTTGATGTTTAATGTCTTCGCTTCTTCAACAAGTGATACATCCAGCGAAATATTAGTGCTCTTCTTGCGTGGGCGCGGAGTGGTATTCATACGCATGTTCTCATGTGCATTAACTATGCGCATAAATATAGCGCATTGCCAGGTGTCTTACGAGCTACAGGGGTGTGTTCTTAACTCTGGCGCGTAAGTGCTCTACGGAAATCCCCAGCAATTTCGCGTCCTCGCATGACTGCGTCTGACGCAGTCATGTCTGCGGCGAGCGCCGGATTCTCAATTATTAACCCCTTACTGTAGTCACATTACCTCTCTGGTGATGGGATGGCTGCCGGACATTACAATTATGAGCTTCGCAGGAAAAAACCTCACCCAGGGCGGGCAGATGACCGCCTATCGCTGGCGCATGTTCATTCAGGTGAACAACTGGATAGGCTTCTGGATCTTCATCCTGTTTGCCGTAGTGACCAGTGCCATCTTTCTCTGGCGTATCCCGCAGGAAGCCCTCGATAACGGCTCTCTGTGGTGGTTTGCCAGCATCAACAGCAGTTTTATCGATCTGATGCCGGCCACGGGCACGCCGAAAATCTATGACGTGCACTACTGGTATGCCCCGACCTCGACGGCAATGGTTCTCAAAATGACCCTGCCGCAGATTTACACCGATCCGTACATGCAGGCTATGGGTGAACAGGTCCTGAATGAACTGGAGTGGGCGGCCGGCGCCAGCGGCATCTTCAGTATGGTGGTGTTTGTGGCCGTTACCTGGTTTATCGCCGATATCGGCCGAAAGGAGAGTGAGGACGAATACATTTCCGGGATGCAGCTGACCGACAAACCCGCCGAGGTCAACAAACTGTTGCGTAAAAATGGCGAGCTGTCCGATCTGCGTGTGGGGGACCTGCACATGGTCAGGATGGCTGAGGTGCTGAACTTCCTGATGCACGGCACTATCGGGGTGGGTAAATCGACCCTCATTCGCTGGCTGCTTGATTACATACGCAAACGTGGCGACAGGGCCATTATCTACGATTCTGGCTGTACCTTCACCGAAACCCATTACAACCCGGATACCGACTTCATTCTCAATGCCCACGATGAGCGCTGTGCCAACTGGCAGATGTGGGGGGAGTGTATCGATGCCGTCGACTACGACAACCTGGCTGCCAGCCTCATTCCTGTGGAAGGCGAGTCCGACCCGTTCTGGGTGTCCAGTTCGCGCACCATTTTCGCTGACCTCGCCATCCGCATGTCAGTTGACCCAGAGAGAAGCATAGAGAAATTCCTCAAAACCCTGCTTTCGCTCAGCATGAAAAGCCTGCGTGGCTACCTGGCCAACACACCGTCAGCCAACTTGGTTGAGGAGAAAATTGAGAAAACGGCCATCTCCATTCGCTCGGTGGTGACCAACTACGCCAAAGCGCTGCGCTACCTGCAAGGGCTGGATGACGGAACGAAACCTCCGTTCACCATTCGTGAGTGGATGACCCAGGCGCGTTACGACAACAGCTGGCTGTTTATCTCCACCCAGGCCCGCCACCGCAAAAGTGTGCGACCGCTGATCTCCCTGTGGGTGTCACTGGCCACGCTGATGTTACAAAGCATGGGGGAGAACAGCGAGCGACGTGTGTGGTTCATTATCGACGAAACCCCGAGTCTGCAACGCATCCCGGAGCTGGCCGAAACCCTGGCGGAAGCGCGTAAATTCGGTGGCTGTTTTGTGCTGGGGATGCAGAACATGGCGCAGCTGGTTCACGTCTACGGTCGTGAGCTGGCCAAAAGCATCTTCGACCTGATGAACACCCGTATGTATGGCCGTTCCCCGAGTGCGGAAATGGCCAAAGTGGTGGAAGAGGAACTGGGTAATCAGCGTAAACGCGAAATCCGCGAGCAGAACAGCTACGGTCTGGATCAGGTTCGTGACGGGGTGTCGCTGGGCAAGGACAAAGTCAACAACCCGGTCGTTGATTATGAGCAGATCATGCGCCTGCCTAACCTTAATTTCTATGTGCGTCTGCCGGGTGAATACCCGGTGGTGCGGCTGAAGCTGAAATACCGGCCATTCAAAAAACGCCATGCTGGTCTGATGGAACGCAACATCCGTGACGCGCTGAGTCCGGAGCTGGAGAAGGTTATCCTGGAGAATGAGCGCGCGACGACTGCTGCCGGGCTGACATTCCCGACCGGTGATGAGCTGATGGAAAAGGGTAGCGAGACTGCAACCAAAGCGGTGTCTGCGTCTGAACCAGCGGGTAAACCCCACGATGTACCAGCAAGTACACCCACAGTCACCAGACAAAAACCGGTCAGTGTCGTTCAGGCTGAACAAGAGCAGCTGCCTGAACGGGAGCCTGTGGCGGAGAAACCGGAGACGCAGAATCACAACACAGTGACAGCGCATGTCACAGAAGAGAGAAAAGATAACGTTGTATCACTGCGCCCCTCCGGACCACTGAAAGAGGCAGTGATGTTGAATACACCGCCTGCAGCATCCCCCGACACGACAACGTCAGCACCTGCTGCTGACTCTGCCGCTTCACTGCCTGATGCCCTGAAAACCCTGCGTAACCGCCACTCCGTGCCAGAACAACCTGCCGCATCGCCACTGGGCATGTTGCACAGGGCGCGTCAGCGTCCTGCATCGGGTGACAGTGATCAGCAGACAGAGGATAGCGCCGGTGGTGAATCCATGAACCTGGAGATGAAGGTGGCCGTACAGCCTGACGGGGCACTGACCGTGACCACGGCCGGAAAGAGTCTGCCACCTGACGCGCCAGCGGACGAACACCGGACTAACCGCCAGCTGGCGCAGGAAGAAGAAAACATTTTACTTCACCGTGACGCGGACGACCCGGGTTACGACGAAAACGACCAGCGTTATTACGACAGAGAGCAAGAATTATGATGTCAGTCGCCCCCGTAGCATCAGCCGGCGAGGCCGCCGGTTACTACAGCAATTCCGATAACTACTATTTTCTGGGCAGCCTCCAGAGCCTGTGGATGGGTGAAGGCGCAAAAGAACTGGGCCTTGAGGGCAATGTCCGTGGGGATGACCTGACGGCCGTGCTTGAGGGCCGTCTGCCGGACGGCTCACGGCTTGGCAAGGAGGTTAACGGACAGCACGTCCACCGCCCGGGCCATGACCTGACCTTTTCCGCTCCGAAAAGCGTCTCCATTCTGGCCTTAATCGGCAACGATAAAGCCATGCTGGAAGCACACAACCATGCCGTTCGTGTGGCCGCAGGCTATGTGGAAAAACTCATTTCCGCGCGCGATACCAAAGACGGTGTTACCTCCATTGTGCACACCGGCAAGATGGTGGCCGCCGCCTACACCCATGACACCTCCCGCAACCTTGACCCGCAGCTGCACACCCACCTGCTGATCGCCAACATGACGGAGTCCGGAGGGAAATGGAAAGCGCTGGCCACTGATTACATCCATAACGCCGGTTTTATCGAAACCGTCATGAAACACCAGGTCACGCTCGGCAAAATTTACCGCAGCGCCCTTCGTCAGCAGGTTGAATCGCTCGGTCATGAAGTGGAAGAAACGGGTAAAAACGGACTCTGGGAGATTAAGGGTATCCCGGAAGAGGTCCGGGAAGAATACTCCTCCCGTGGCCGGGAAATTCAGGGGGCAGTGGGGGCAGAGGCCACACTGCGCAGCCGGGATGTGGCCGCGAAAGACACGCGCCGCGCAAAGGTCGATCCGTCCCGCCTCCGGCTGATGGAGCGCTGGCTCGGGCAAATGAAGGAAAAAGGCTTTGACCTGAAGGCCTATCAGGAGAGTGTGGAGCCGCGCGATGCCGGGCAGCGCGATACGCCTCCACAGCCGGAACGGGTATCGCCAGTCATGCCTGTACGGGCTGAGCCGGAAGCAGGAACACAACCCGAAAAGGCCACCCGGACAGAGAAAAGCCCGCAGGTGGACGCCGCACCGGCGGTGCGGGATACCCCGGCGCGCCAGCCAGAACCACAACAGCCTGACAGCGTGAGTCAGTCATCCCCCTCGCTCACTCAAAATCTTTCACCCGGCAGGACGTCTCCGCCGGTGTTGTCGGTGCCCGCTGAGGTCCCGCTGCCGGACGTGGCAGACGCGGTAAGGATGGCCATCTCACAACTGAGTGACAGCAAGACCCGCTTCACATTCGGGGAACTGATGCTGACCACTGCTGAACTGAGTGAGCAGCTGCCGGCTATCCAGGCCATTCGTGACGCCATCGATGCCTCGCTGAAAGACGGCATGATTGTGCCGCTGGACAGTGAGAAAGGGGTGTTCACCTCCCGTATACACCTGCTGGATGAGTTGTCCATTCAGGCGCTCAGCCAGGAGCACCTCAAATCCACGAAAGTCGTCAGCTTCACCCGGCCTGAGCAGTACGCCCCGCCGGCTCTGGACGTGGTGGAAAAGGATTCTCTGGTTCTGATGAACGCGCCGTCCGGGGTTGCCGGCATTCGTGACCTGACCGCGCAGCTGACCGGGATTTCCACCGCGCTCGGGCGCGATGTGCAGGTGCTGGCCAGCTCTGCGGAGCGTGCCATTTCGCTCGCCAGAACCGATGATCTGCGCGAGCGTATTATCAGTCGCCAGCATGTCCTGAGCGGCGATTTTCATCTTAAACCGCAGAGCACCCTGATTATTGAAGGGGCCGAGCGTCTGGGGCTGAAAGAAACGCTGGTCCTGCTCGGCGAAGCCCGTGCGCAGGATGCACAGCTGGTCTTCCTCGACAGCGCGGGACGTCAGGCGAACGGCAACGCCATGTCGGTGCTGGAGTCCGCCGGGGTATCCCGTTCCCGCCGCACGGAGCCTGCGCCAGGGCTGGAGGCGGAGGTTATCAGCATCCCGGTCAAACGTGATCGCTATGAGGCGCTGGCCAGCCGCTTTGCAGAGCTGAGCGGCGGAAGTGAAAACGTCACCGCTGTCGTGGTCGGCAAGCGGGAACAGGCGCAGCTGACCGGACTGGTACGTGATGCGTTACAGAATGCCGGCCAGCTGGGACGGGATGGGGTGGATATCGAGGCGCGTCAACCGGTCTGGCTGGACAGTAAAACCCGCAGGATGACCGGCTCATACCGCGCAGGTATGGTGCTTGAGGATCGCAGTGATGCAAAAGAGCGTAAGTCGTATGTGATTGACCGGGTGCATGAAGACACGCGGGTGCTTTCTCTTATTGACGGCGATGGCGTGCTGACCCGGATGAAAATCGGGGATGTCAGCGCTGACTGGCGTCTGTTCAACCGCGAAACCCTGAATGTGGCCACCGGTGAGAAACTGCTGGCCGTGGCGGGCGACCGCGAACACAGCCTGAAGGCAAAGGACCGCCTGGAGGTCGCCGGTATCAGCGAAAAAGGTATAGAAGTCAGGCGCGGGGACTCCACCCTGACGCTTCCCGTGGACCAGCCACTTTACCTCTCTCACGCTTATGTCACTGCGCCAGGCGGACGGGATAACGATACCGGCGTCGTTCTCGCGGCGCTGAACAGCCGGGATATCTCGACACAGACCATGAACTCACTGGCACAGAGTGGCCATCGCGCGGAAGTGTTTACTGCTGAGGTACAGGACCGGGCAGAAGCGCGGCTTCAGCGTATGAAAACCAGCACCTCACCTGTGCAGCTGGTCCGCAGTCTGAGTGGCCGTGAAGATGTCAGCGAAGCCGTTGGCTCCCTGCACGACAATGTCAGAACGGAAGCCGGACTGGCGGTATGGCGTGCCATTAACGACCAGCGCGATGTGGTGTTCAGCGAACTGAAGCTGGCAACCCAGACTGAGAAATATCACCCGGATCTCGATTCCGTGGGGCATGAGATTGGCGCGATGATTAAAGCGGGGGAGCTGCTTCAGGTATCGGCCGGGGGCGAACCCATGCTGGTTGCCCGCGCGACCTGGGAGATGGAAAAGGCCATTCTGCGCGTGGTGAGCGAGGGGAAAAACACGCAGCAGCCGCTGCTGGAACAGATCCCTGACGCGGTGCTGAACGGTCTGACCGGCGGCCAGAAAGCGGCCACAACCCTTGTTCTGGGAACCACTGACCGGTTTATCGGGATTCAGGGATACGCGGGGGTGGGGAAAACCACGCAAATGAAGGCCGTGAAGGGGGCGCTGGAGACGCTCCCCTCTGATGTGCGACCGGAACTGACGGGGCTTGCCCCGACGCACCAGGCCGTAAAAGAGATGAATGATGTGGGTGTCCGGGCACAGACCATAAAATCCTTTATCGTGGAGCATGATCAGGCAACGGCTGCGGGTGAGAAACCCGACTACAGAGGGCAGCTGTTTCTTATTGATGAGTCCTCGATGGCAGGTAACCAGGACACGGCGGCCCTGTTCCAGGCGATAGCGAACGGCAGTGGCCGCGCGGTATCAATGGGAGACATCGACCAGTTCGAATCTGTGGATGTGGGTGCGCCCTTTAAGCTGATGCAGGAGCGCAGTCCGATGGACGTGGCCATCATGAAACAGATTGTCCGTCAGAAGGATGTGCAGCTGCGTGGTGCCGTCCACGACATCATTGATAACCGGATCGATGCCGCCCTGACGCGTATTGAGGCGCAGCCGGCTGACCGCGTGGCCAGAACGGAAGGGGCAACGCTGCCTGCCAGCCCCTTTCAGGAAACGGAAACGCCAGTGGCCGATATTGTGGCGGACTGGATTGGCCGCACGCCAGCTGCCCGGGCACAGACGCTTATCATCACCGAGCTGAACGCCGACCGTCAGGCCGTAAATGCCGGTATCCATTCACAGATGGCCAGCCGGGGTGAACTGGGTGAGCAGGCCATCACCGTTCCGGTGCTGAACAAAATCACCCATACCCGTCATGAGTTTAACAAGACAGCGGCATGGCAGACCGGCATGGTGGTGAAACGCGGCGACCGCTACCAGGATGTGGTGGCCGTTGACCGCAACGGCAACACGGTCACTGTCCGTGACGAAGAGGGCAAAATCGGGCTGTATTCGCCAAAACAACTCATTACGGGCGATGTGCAGCTGTTCAGCCGCAGCGAGATGGAGGTCCGCGCCGGCGACCTGCTTAAATACACGGCGACCGACAAGGAGCTGGGTCAGATGGCCAATCAGCGCTACACGGTGGAATCGGTCAGTGAGACAGGGCATATCAGTCTCAGAGGCGATAACGGGCGCGTCACCATCAACCCGCAGAATGTCCGGGCGCAGCAGCATATCGACTACGGCTGGGCAGTCACCGGATATGGGGCACAGGGGGCGAGCACCGATTACGTCATCGCACTTGAGGGGACAGAAGAGGGGCGTAAGGCGCTGGCCACCCGCCGCGCGTTCTATATCTCCACTTCACGTGTGAAGGAGCACGTCCAGATTTACACCGACGGAAAAGAGAAGTGGGTTAAGGCGGTCAAATCACCAGAGCGCGATATCAAAACGGCCCACGATGCGCTGGCACCCGAAACGCAGCGTAAGCAGGCAAAAGCCATCTGGGCAATGGGGCAGCCAGTCAGTAAAACTGCAATTGGTCGAGCCTGGGTGCGGCATCAGGGGATGCAGGAGGCGTCCCTGACGGCGAAAGTTATCCCGGCAACCCGGCGATTCCCGGAGCCTGCACTGGCGCTGCCGGTGTATGACAACAATGGCAAAAGTGCCGGTCTTGCCCTGGTTTCTCTGGTTCCCGGTCCGGAAGGTCGTATGACGCAGGGCGACACCCGCATGATAGCCACAGAACAGGCCCGGGGGGCCGTGTTACAGCGAAGTCAGTCCGGAAACACGATTGTGGTCAGTGACCTGACTGCCGCGCTCGATGCTGTCCGCAACCATCCAAAGGACGGTGTGGTATTGCAGACCAGCGATGAAGCACCGTCCTCATGGCTGCTCAGGGTCAGCGGTGGTGTTCCGCAGGATACCGTTTCAGAAAGCAAACTGATCCGTGGCCAGGAGGAAACAACGCATCTGGCAGAGAAAGAACTGCTGAGTAAGGCCGCCAGAATCGACAGTGAGGTGAAAGAGATGCCGGAACGTATTGTTCTGCCTGCTGAGGAGGCGCTTCGCCTCACACCGGAGATGCTGTCTGTTGAGGAACGAAATGAACCGGATGTCCCTGACAGAAGCTTGCTAAGGAGGGTCGTCAGTGCCGACAGCATCAGCAAAGATGAAACAGACCGTCAGGCCAGGGCTGACAATGAACCACTGCTCGGGAAGACTGCGACAGAACGGGCAGTGGCAAATCGTATTGTGAATGAACTGGCCAACAGTGAGCGGGATATTATTCGCCAGCCGGATATCGGCGAACGTGGGCGTATGCCGGAACATGACGAACAGACCCTCAGTCGTACCATTCAGAAAGAACGTTAATCCCCCTTTAAACATGAGAGTTCAGCAATGAAAGTAAACACAATAGCGGCATTAATAGTTACAACATACATTGGCTTTGGTTTTACCGCCCACGCCTCAGATCCTCAGCCGGTATTCAGCCCGGAGCAGGAAGCCAGGATCGGGGAAATAGCGGCAAATTACTTGGTGGCTCACCCGGAAATACTGGTCACGGTTAGCCAAAAACTTCAGGCTCAGCAGCAGGAACGGAAGCAGAAGATGTTTGCACTCAGCGTGATGGATAATCAGACCACTCTGTTGCAGGACCCTGATACCCCGGCCTTCGGCCCGGAAAAGGCGAAAGTGGCAGTCATCGAGTTTTTTGATTACCAGTGCGTGTTCTGCAACCGCTTCGCGCCGGAGCTGGAAAAAGTCATGAAAGCACAACCGGATGTCCGCTATGTCTTTAAGGAATGGCCTATCTTTGGCAGCCGCTGGCCAGAATCTCTTCAGGCCGCACAGCAGGGGCTGTCTGTCTGGAAACAGAAAGGAGCACAGGCGTATGTGACCTACCATAACGCCCTTTACGCCACTGGCCACAACGAGGGCGCCCTGACAGAGAGCGATATCAGGGCGGCGGCGTCAAAAGCCGGACTGGCAACGCCAGCGCAGGACGATAATACCGCATCCCTTGAGAAAAACAGCAGCCTGGCAGAATCGCTCGGCCTCACCGGAACACCCGGGATTATCGTGATGCCGGTCAGTGGTGCCACACCCGACACCATTACTGTTTTCCCGGAAGCCGTAACCGCTGACAGACTGCAGGCTGCCATGCGTAAAGCCGCAGCCGCGAAGTAAATACCCGGAAGAAGGCATTCTCCCGCCAGAGGATGTCATTCGGCATTCGCATGTAAATGCCATTCTGTTCTCTTGAGCTTCCTGTTAAAAATTACTCAGGGTAAAAATGGGGGGGATATACGTTTCTAGCCAGAAAAAGTGAACGAGTAAGCTGCCGGCCATCCCGCAGTTCCAAACCACCCCGGTTCAGAAGGAGAAGCAGGACAACCAGCAAGTCGCACTTTAACGGAAGTGACGCAGCGACGCCATTTCTGCCTGAGAAGAAGCCTTTCACCACTTAATTATTATGAGACATTGAGCTCAAATGCTGCGAACTACAGCGAACCGGTACAGGGTTTAGCCAGTATTATTAGTCAGTGTTATTGTGCAAAAAGTGCTTTTCATGCATTTTGCGCATAAAAATTTTGAATATTTTTTATATGGTTTAAACGCCGCAGAAAGCCCTCAGCGCGATTTTATGTCATTTGTGACGCGGATTCAGTTTACACAACCGAAGTTGTTTCCTGGAGCCGCTGGTTGCTGATACAGGCACAATGCAGTGCATTCACGGATCAATGATGTTCACTGAACTGTAGTGAATAGCTATGAACAGGAGTGGGCTTGCGGGGACTGGTTAGTCACAATAGTATAGTAATCATCAATACTAACCAGACAATCAGTAGTTATGGATTGAATGGTGTATTGAAACCGGATGGTTACAGGGTTTCAGATAACTGAATCGCATCCCGCAGCCAGAGATGGTTCGGCCAGTTCCGAAGCAATTGCGACCTGCCCCGTTCATTGATTCGTCATTGAATGGCTGAGGCCCCCGAAAGGGGGCCGCCTCTTTCAACACACAGATCCTCTATCTGTTGTTTGCTTCTTTTGGCTTCCCGGAGTTTCGTGGTTTTCTGTCTGTATCCATTGCTACTTTAAACAAGCTTAATGGCTTGTTAGGTATAGCTACACCCGGAGCGCCAGGACCTGTACGAACGAAGAAGGCAGACAAGATATGCATTCGTAGCAAGCGGTTCTCTTTAAAAAATGCCACACAAATTTTATAGGGTTCTATCTGTTTGGTGGCACTATTCATCATATGCAGCGTGAAATATTTTTCAGCATCTGTGTGATAAAGCGACATTGATGGAAGGTTAACGAGGATGTTGCGGATTTGCTTAGAGGCTTCATAACGTTCCATGCAGATATTCTTCTCTTCCCGACCATCTTTGTAGAGAACAGGAATGTTGAATGCAGTCTGCTCTTTTGCAAAGCAGTGAAGTCCATAAGTTACAACGAACTTGTAAGTGGCTTTTTCACCTTTGAAGGTGATTTCGTGCGCATCCAGATGAGACAGAGAAAACGTGTTCCCACTGAATCGCCACGGATAATCTAGACACTTCCGAGCCGTTGATAATACTGGTTTTCATATTCTGTCGGTGACATCTGTTCGCTAGAACCATGCCGACGCTTACTGTTATAAAACATTTCGATGTAATCAAAAATATCACTGCGGGCTTCTTCCCGCGTTCCGTAGATCTTTTTCTTTATCCGTTCACGTTTCAACAACTGGAAAAAACTTTCTGCAACCGCATTATCATGGCAGTTACCGCGACGGCTCATGCTACCCTCCAGGCCGTGTGATTTCAGGAACGACTGCCACTCATGGCTTGTGTACTGACTGCCCTGATCCGAATGAACCAGCACCTGTTTTTCGGGATTACGCCGCCATACAGCCATCAGCAGTGCGTTCAGGACAATGTCCTTTGTCATCCGGGATTGCATGGACCAGCCGATAATTTTGCGTGAGAACAGATCAACAACAACGGCAAGATACAGCCAGCCTTCGTGGGTCCTGATGTAGGTTATGTCCGTTACCCAACGCTCATCAGGAGCATCCGGATTGAACTGTCGCTGGAGCCTGTTGGGTGACACGATACTGGCCTCGCCTTTACGTGCCCGCGGGCTTCGGTATCCGACCTGAGCCTTTATTCCGACACGTTTCATCAGTCTCCAGACTCTGTTTACTCCGCACTGTTGCCCGCTGTCACGCAGATCCAGATGGATTTTGCGATAACCATAGACGCATCCCGATTCCAGCCAGAACTGTTTAATCTGTCCTGTCAGTCTCAGGTCTGCCTGATGGCGTTGTGAATGCGGCTGCTGAAGCCAGGCGTAAAAACCACTGGGATGAACATCCAGCACCCGACAGAGCAGGCGAACAGGCCAGCAACAGGAGTTGTCACGGATAAAGGCGTACCTCAGTCGGACAGCTTTGCGAAGTACGCCGCGGCTTTTTTTAATATGTCCCGTTCGTCGGTAACCCGTTTCAGCTCTTTCTGGAGACGGCGGATCTCGGCCTGAGCATCTGACTGTTCTTTATTAGTGGAAGAATCCGGACCGTACTTCTTTATCCAGGCATAAAGGCTGTGGGTGGTGATATCGAGACGTGTTGCAACGCTGGCAACAGAATAACCGCGATCAACAACCTGTTTGACTGCTTCAGTTTTAAACTCTTCAGGATAACGCTTACCGCTCATGGGCACCTCTCTTTAAGTCATCTTAAATGACTCTGAGGTGTCTGTTAAACGCGTGGCGATTCAAACACACCGGGTTTTCAGTCAACGGTAAATGCCCGTCTCACAGACTGTCCGATGAAATGATTATCTGATAAGTTAATAACTTGTTAAGGATTAAATCAGGTCCAGACGATCGCGGGCCGTGCGCAGGCGGGACTCACCCCGCCGGTCGTACTGCTGGGTGGTGGTGACGCTGGCGTGGCCCATCGCATCCTTCACGGTAATCAGGTCTTCACCGTTATCCAGCATGGCGGTGGCAAAGGTTCGACGCAGATCGTGCGGGGCGCATTTCGCTATTCCGGCCTGGCGCTGGCGCACCTGCAGGACATGGTACACCGCCTGATCGGTCAGGCGGTCGTTCGTCAGGGTGTCAAAGCGGCGGATGCGGGTGAACAGAGGCCCTTCCTTCTCCCCGCGAACTTCCTCAACCCACTTCTGCAGCCGCTGCCAGGTGCCGGCCGGCATATAGGCCAGGCGCTCCTTGTTGCCCTTACCCAGCACACGTAGTGCCCGCTCATGCGTGACAATGTCACGCAAGTCCAGCCCCACGGCCTCCGAGCGTCGCAGGCCGCAGCCAAGAATGACACCCAGCATCGCCGCGTCACGGGTACCAATACTGGACTCATCTGCTTCACAGGCGCCAAACAGGGCGCGGATCTCCTCCGGCGGGAGGGCCCGGCCGCGCGGGAGGCGGCTACCGCGCAGGTTACGTACCGCCCGGATGTGCTGGAAGCTCTCCACGTCCATCAGCCTGAGCATCCAGGCTTCCTTCGCCACTCCCTTGAGTGCTGAAAGATAGGTGTTGACGGTGGCCGTGGCCCGGCCGGTGTCGCGCAGCAGCTCGGTCACGGCCATCACGTGATGGCGCCGCAGGCTGCCCCAGCTACAGGACTCCAGGGAGACAGACCCGAGCATCCCGGCGACGATATTCAGGAACGAGGCCATGGTCTGCCGGCTGCGGGGGGAATTCAGGGACAGCAGGTAGGCCCGGGCCGGACTGAGCGGCGCATCGCCACCGGCCAGTGCCGGAAGAAACTCTTCATCCTGCGGAATGACAGCCGGCGACCGGATCAGCTCCGGACCATCATCGGGCATCAGTGTCATGACGGGCTCCGTCCGGGCCGGAAAACGTCCGGCGCACTGTGTGAAAAATCGTGTGAAATGATACTGATGAAACGTACCGCAGGAAGTCTACTTTTTCAAACGTACATTTTAATAAGCAGATAAAACGGTAATGGTGCCAACTTACTGATTTAGTGTATGATGGTGTTTTTGAGGTGCTCCAGTGGCTTCTGTTTCTATCAGCTGTCCCTCCTGTTCAGCTACTGAAGGCGTGGTGCGTAACGGTAAAAGTACTGCCGGACATCAGCGCTATCTCTGCTCTCACTGCCGTAAAACATGGCAGCTACAGTTCACTTACACCGCTTCTCAACCCGGTACGCATCAGAAAATCATTGATATGGCCATGAATGGCGTCGGATGTCGCGCCAGTGCACGCATTATGGGCGTTGGCCTCAACACGATTTTACGACACTTAAAAAACTCAGGCCGCAGTCGGTAAACTCACGCATACAACCGGGCAGTGACGTCATTGTTTGCGCGGAAATGGACGAACAGTGGGGTTACGTCGGCGCTAAATCACGCCAGCGCTGGTTGTTTTACGCGTATGACAGGATACGGAGGACGGTTGTGGCGCACGTATTCGGTGAACGCACGTTGGCCACGCTGGAGCGTCTTCTGGGCCTGCTGTCGGCCTTTGAGGTCGTGGTATGGATGACGGATGGCTGGCCGCTGTATGAATCACGCCTGAAGGGAGAACTGCACGTTATCAGCAAGCGATATAGGCTAAATTTGCCCAACGCGCCAAAAATGTAAAGTTAGCTTTAAATTCTAAAATCACTCACTTGAATTCTCGTTCTCAATCAGCGCTTGCTTCCAATATTCTGGTTCAGCATATCGAGCAACCAATGCATCGATATCTATTTTTGAGGTTGATGGACTAAACTCAAAATTGCCATACATATTGATGTGCTGCCATGCAACGGGCGAAATACTGTGAAGCTGAGCCAGTGCATTTTGATCTCCTACTGTTTGCTTCTGTTCATAGACACGAGATAGCAGCACTGTGTTGTAGTAAATGACCGCGTTGGTGATGAGCCGAGAGCATTCATTCCATATTTGCTGCTCCTCTTCTGTTTTTACTCTGAATTTTCCACCGTTAACAAATGCAACTGCTCGTCTAAGACGATGATAGGCTTCGCCACGATTTAATGCTTTTTGTACACATTGACGTAAGCCAACATCGTCGACAAAGTCGAGAATGTATAGCGTTCGGCATATGTTTTCCAACTCCCATAATGCTTTCTTGGTCTGATTCTGACGCGAATAGCTCGAGAGTTTGCGAACAATCGTGGCTTGAGTAACATCTTTTTGAGCTAGCGATGCCATGATCCGTTGAATATTGGGCCATTCACGTTCAATCAATTCATCGTTGGTTTTTCGGGCAGGCTTTATTAGCCAGTCACCACACTCATTGGGATGTTGTGAGCCGACTAACGTATCCATTTTCTTATGCAAATCACGATAACGAGGTGCAAAATGATATCCAAATGCATGCAAAATCCAAAAATTAACCTGATTGGTGCCATGGGTGTCAGTGGAATGCCGTTCTGGCTTTATATCAGAGGTATTGTTATGCAATAAATCGAAAACGTAATGGCTTTCATGTTCGTGAGTCCCAATAATCTTTGCATTTATAGGAACATGATTTGCAACCAACGTGTAGGCGCTGACACCTTTCTGTAAACCAAAATACTTGGGAGAATATCGAGCGTTAAGGGTGTTAATTTGCGTTTCTATCCGCTGACCATCGCTACTTGAATGAAGTGTGTCCTGAATATCATAGAGATGAAATGCGGGTAGCTGGCTGGTCGCATTACTAATCGCATCATTAGCCGCTCGTAATGTCTCCAAGCGTAGATAATTTCTTGATGTCCCCGCCATTGATGCTGAGCTAAGGCCTGAAACCTCAGCCATTTTTGCTAACCCCATGTTTGTTCCCATCGCAACAATACAGGCGAAAATTTCACGGGGATCAGCTTCATGCTTTACATAACGATCTAATACATGGGTAAATGCATTTAAAAATCCAGTATTACCCGCAACAAACCACAGTAGATCCGCAATACCAATTCCTGGTAACTGGCTGTAAAAATCGCTATTAACGGATTCATCACTGCTCGGATAAAGCAGCTTCCAACGACGCTTTTCGGCAGCCCCAATTACTTTAATATGTTTGTTGACCCCATCAGAAATATGTTGGTTAATCGCACTATAACGTGCTGCTAGCATAGTATGAAATACAGCCAGAGTATCTTGGATAGGGGCCAATAAAATGGGTGCACCAATATCTTGCAATACTCGTTCTTTATCCTGCCATCTAAGATCGCTTATTAAGTCATCTTCAAAGCGGCGAAATTCATTACTATGTTTAACGTACACATCACCCGCTTCCAGTGAGTTGCGTAGTAGGCGATAGACCAAAAACTCATAGCGATCTACATCAAGCGTTTTAAATGTTTTGCCCTCTTTACTAAACAAATATCGGCGTAAACCTTTAGGAATAATCTCAGTCGGAAATGAATTAGGGTCAGTTTGCCTTGGTGATTTTTCTGTGCGCAATAAGTTTTGTAAAAACGCGATAGCTTCAAGCAAAGGAGAGTCTTCTACACGTCCGGCAAAATCCAGATCAGTAAAAAGTTGCCTTAAGTTACGTTTGAATGTGGCGGATAATTTTGTGTAATGTGACCATTCAAATGCCGTTTTGTCGAAAGCAATATTGCGTAAGTAATCAGCAACTAATGGGAATCTCTCTTGTTCAAGCAATGCATAGGCTTTTTCTTTAATAATGGAAAAAGGTGTGTCATCGGTGATGGTGTCATCCGTAAACAGGCTCAATACATGACCCGCAGCCTGTAAATTTTTCGCTGCATTGGTAACCGCATTATTCATTGCTTCTTCAGCGGCACGCTTGGCCTGTTTCTCGTATTGATCGACCCAATGGAGCAATGCTTCAATTAAGTTGTCATTAATTTGCTGAAACCGATGAAAAGCAAAAAACAGCAGATATAACTGTGCAGTCTCTTTTTTCATGCGTTGAAGTTTATAAGTGGTATAAAACTTAACCATAGAAGCATAATACTTGCCGCTTTCATTGGAGATCCCCGCTGTTATGAGGAACTGCTTGGCAAACTCATGTAGAGGCTGGAAAAACTGCCGCCGTGCGACTTCATGTCGCAATTCTTTATAACTGAAATCTTTAGCTTCATGTTTTAATGCGCTGACGCGAAATACTCCTGACTCAGCCCGAAGCAAAGCCGCTAATTGCTGATCGATAAGTGAAGTCATGCAAGTGCTAAGTAATCGAGCAATACGGGTGCGTTCATAAGCCACCACTCTACCAATCATCTCTTGCATATACCGATAACTGGGCATGACAATACGGTGTAATGCTAAGTATTGGGTTAATTCACGAAAGATAAAGATAGGTTGTGTCGATAACATCGCAACCCGCTGTGCTTTATCTTCCAAATCAACTTTTACCTCATTATCACATTGTTTATACTGGAATAAATCAAGAATTGCTCGTTGTTGTTCAGCCCTAATCGGTCTTGAGGGACTTTTCAGTCTTGAAAGCGTTTTGGTGGGAAAGTACAGCGCGGCAATGTAATCCAAGTCATTTAGTACTGACGATTCTTGTTCATAACTGAAAAACTGCCGTTTGGCTTTGAAATAGCCCAGTTGCAATACTAAATGGGCTGCCACAGAAAACGTTCGGGTATTGTCGAATAGCTCGCGCTCTTTAGCACTTAAGTCAAAATATAATCGACGATCATCATCTGAGAAATGAGGTAATCCAAACAGTTCATCTATTTCATCAGTTGACAAAATAGATAGCCGCCGAACATCATTTTTCATGGTGCCCTCCCTATTTCACTACATCAAATAATTTCCCGCTCCGCGAGATGTGCAAGTGGAACCATACTTTTATGTAAGATCCCAAATACAACGAATTGATGCTCATGTTGGATGTAATAGATGACATGACTTGAATAAGGGAAGCTAAACACATTCATGCGTACCTCGGGTCTATTTTTCCCAAGGGTGGGTGTTTCAGCCAGCAGTTGAATCGTTTGTCTAAGTCCTGATAAATAGGTCTTCGACTGAGTCGTTCCCCATTGGGCTAACGTAAAGCGGTGAATACCTATCAGATCAGATTGTGCATCGGGCGTTAAATGATAAGTTACCGGCATTAGTCATACTGCCCTGCGGCCAGCTCATCAAAAAAGGTATTACCATCAACCAAATTGCCCATTTTGATGTCAGTTATGGCTTTCACCGCTTTGGATTGAAGCAAATGTAATTTTAGTGTCTCGATACTTTGGTATGCATCAGCTGAAATAACAACGGCCACAGGCTTGCCATTTTTATTAATTTGGATTGGAGCTTGTTGAGCTTTGAGCAACAAATCTCCAAAGTGAATTTTTGCTTCATTGGCTGAAAGAGTGTTCATTTATCACCTTTAAACGAATCGTTCGATTCGCTCAATTTACACCAGTTGGGCGATAAAAGTCAAAAATGCACCCTATCAAAATGTATACTATTTGATAGCTCTGGTTATTACCTATCAAAACTACTATCATAAGTGCATTATCAAAACCTTTAAAGAGATATGGTGATTTATGTCCAAAGTTGGTTATGCTCGAGTGAGTTCCACGGGTCAAAGCTTAGAAGTGCAACTGGGCAAGTTACATCGAGCTGAGTGCAATAAGATATATCAAGAAAAACGCAGTGGGAGGACGGCTGAACGGTCTGAATTTCAATCTTGCATGAGTTATTTACGTGAAGGGGATACCCTAGTGGTAACCCGACTCGATCGTCTTGCTCGCTCAGTCGTCCACTTAGCCCAGATTGCTTCGCGTTTTCAAAGTGAAGGTATTGATTTGCTCGTTATCGATCAGAACATTGATACGAGCACTTCGACTGGGAGACTCATGTTCAATATGTTGGCTGCTATTGCTGAGTTTGAAAATGACTTGCGGACAGAGAGGCAAGCTGAAGGTATCGCAAAAGCACATGAAAATGGAGTTAAATTTGGTAGGCCTGTAAAACTTACGGACACCTTAAAACAAGCAATTTATGATAAAAGAGCTGAGGGGGCCACTATTGGTCAGCTTGCCAAGGAGTATCACCTTGGAGAAGCTTCTATTTATCGGGCAATAAATTCAGTTAAGCAATCAATTGTTTCCCCCTACTCGATAGATGTTAAAGAGCTGCGAGATTATGGAAAATATAAAACGTGATTGATACTGACTATTGTATGTATTGACGTTTAAAATTAGCCTTACTGTATTAACGTAACATCAATAGGTATGATAAATTTTCCTTATCTAAAGAGCCTTAGCCTAACATTAATATTTCTACGAACAGTTAATGCAGCGAGTCACGGTAGGATCAAACATAAGCCGATTCAAATCGATATCTTCACCACAGACAAAACAGCTGCCATATTCATCGCTATTTATGCGCAATAATGCACCTTCAATAACTTGTAACTGATGCTGCTTGCGTCTCGCAGTTTCTAATTCCATTTGCTGTCCTTGCAATGCATCTATACGTGAAAGACGTCCGAGTCGTGATTGGTCAAGTTCGACAACTTGCACATCACTCGTTTGTGCTGCAATCTGCGCTAACAAACTTTCCAGCATTTGCTGTAACTGTAAATGCAGTTGTTGCTTTAGCTGCTCGTTCATTTCACCTCCAAACTTAAGCGTCAGAACCTATCTCTATTACTATGCACTAACCAGCGTCTTGGATACTGATTAGTGCAATATCAATAGCTGTTAGCGCAATAATAATAATGGGATATGGCTTTTACTGATCATCTTTGTGGTATTGCTTCCCACAAAAAACTCTCTTATCCGCGAATGGCCGTAGGCCCCCATCACCATAAGATCGATGTGATGCTCAAGTTGATAGATCTCAAGAGCCGTTTGAACTTCTCCCTGACAAACAGCGGTAACCACATTGAAATTCGCCGCCATCAGAGATTCGGTCACCAACGCCAGTTCTGCTGTCGCCTGTGATTGAGCATCAGACACCATCACCAAATGACATTCAAGCCCTTTTAAGAGTGGACTTGTTAGCACTTGATTAAGGGCTTTTTTCGCAGTAATGCTGCCATCGTAGGCAATCATAAATCGTTTCGGTGCTTCAAACTCTGTCATCACCACTAAAATAGGCTGCTTAACTGTGCGAATGACGTTTTCTAGATGGCTGCCAATCGCCTGCGCTTGATCTTGATGTTGCTCCCCTTGACGCCCCATCACCACCAATCTGGCATGGGATTCTTGCTCTAACAGGGTTTCGACTAAATCGCCGTGACGCTGCAAGGTTTTAACCACGACTGCAGGTTGTGCCTCCACGATGCGCGTTTGCGCATCTTGCAACATATACTTACCCTGCTCGAGTGCCAGCTTGCCCCGGCGCGCTTCGAGCTCAACCATTTCATTGAGCAAGTGCTCCCGTGTACCTAGGCCAATATTTCCCGACAGATCTGACTCTATCGGATAGGCTGACTTATCCAATACATGTAATAGGATTACAGGGGCATTCAGTTGAAAGGCGGCCCAGCCACTGGCATCACATACAGCGGATGTCACATTTGAACCGTCAATACAAGCAATCACATTTGTCATCGTTTTATTCCTTTGTTGTTGTGTTGCTAATGGCTTAGTGACCAGACATCATTTTTTCAACTTCTTCTGGCTTATCGTGTACCCCAAATTTATCGACTATGGTGGCACTGGCTTCGTTAAGGCCAATCAACTCAACCTCAGTCCCCTCGCGGCGGAATTTAATCACTACCTTGTCGAGGGCCGATACCGCGGTAATATCCCAAAAATGTGCTTGAGATAAGTCGATAGTCACTTTATCAACCACTTCCCTAAAATCGAATGAATTACTGAACTTATCTGATGAAGCAAAAAAGACTTGTCCAATAACCTGATAATGGCGACCAGTGTCAGCAGCAGTCGTTGTACTCTTAACCACCATAAAACGTCCCACTTTATTAGCAAAAAATAGGGACGCGAGTAATACACCTACAAATACCCCAATTGCTAAGTTATGGGTAGCGACCACGACCACAACCGTCGCCACCATCACAAGGTTGGTTGACATAGGATGATGCTTAAGATTACGGATTGAATCCCAAGAGAATGTACCGATAGCCACCATGATCATCACGGCAACCAGTGCCGCCATAGGAATAAGCTTTAACCACTCTCCTAAAAACACCACCATCACAAGTAAAAAAACGCCTGCAGCGAAGGATGATAAACGTCCGCGACCACCCGATTTAACGTTGATGATCGACTGACCAATCATAGCGCAACCAGCCATACCGCCCATTAAACCCGCGCCGATATTGGCAATACCTTGGCCCTTACACTCGCGATTCTTATCGCTTTGGGTATCGGTTAAGTCATCAACTATGGTGGCGGTCATCATAGATTCCAGCAAGCCCACCACGGCAAGGCCGGCCGAGTAAGGGAAGATGATCATCAGAGTTTCAAGGGTCAAGGGCACTTCAGGCCAGAGGAAAATAGGTAAAGTATCAGGCAGTTGTCCCATGTCGCCGACAGTACGAATATCTAACCCCATATAAACCGCAAAAAGCGTTAATCCGACAATACACACGAGAGGCGAAGGTACGGATTTACCAATCACAGGGATGAGTGGGAATAGGTAAATGATACCGAGGCCAGCTACCGTCATCGCATATACGTGCCAAGTCACATTGGTCAGTTCGGGCAACTGGGCCATAAAGATCAGAATCGCCAGTGCATTCACAAAACCCGTCACCACAGAGCGGGAGACGAAACGCATCAAGCTACCGAGTTTTAAGTAACCCGCAGCAATTTGCAGCACACCGGTTAATAAGGTCGCCGCGAGTAAATACTCAAGGCCATGTTCCTTTACTAAGGTCACCATTAACAGTGCCATCGCGCCTGTTGCGGCAGAGATCATGCCAGGACGGCCACCAGTAAAGGCAATAACCACAGCGATACAGAATGAAGCATATAGGCCGACCTTAGGATCGACACCTGCAATAATAGAAAAGGCAATTGCCTCAGGGATTAACGCCAGCGCTACCACAATACCGGCTAACAGATCTCCGCGTATATTGGAGAACCACTCTTTTTTCATGGTTTGAATCATGTTACTCACTCTGATTAAAATTAAATCAATAACAAAAGCTAACGCTAGCCATATACACAGATGTGCAAAGACAAGAGCTTTTTCGTCAACGTGACGAATCAATATTAGATTTATGGAGGTACAACAAAAGCTACCGAAGGGTAGATACTACGAACGGATCTGAGCGATCCAAAATGAAGGGGGTTAAACTAATGCGGCTTAAAGCTCATTACAGAAATTATCCTTACAACAGGTAAAATGAGTAAAATTTTGATTTTTAGCTATATACAGAAACACAATATAGAGTTAGGTAAGGATACCGTTCAGGTCGTTGAAAGTCAAAGGACCAAAATCAGATTAACTATGATCCGGTAAGCTGTAACGACTTAAATTCAGTGTTAATGAGCGTAACCAGATAAATTCCACATTAAAAACAAAAAAAACAGTGGCTTAATTTAGCTCAAGAGCTTAGTTATAAAGCTAACTTTACATTTTCGGCGCGTTGGGCAAATTTAGCCATATACGGAGCGCATTGAGCGGCATAACCTGAATCTGAGGCAGCATCTGGCAAGGCTGGGCAGGAAGTCACTGTCGTTCTCAAAATCGGTGGAGCTGCATGACAAAGTCATCGGGCATTATCTGAACATAAAACACTATCAGTAAGTTGGAGTCATTACCGATTCCTGAGTTTCAGAGGGACATCCTCAATATACATATATGGGATCCACTGTACCTTATCAAGTTATAAACGCAAAATGTTCCCGACAGATGACCGGTACGGAAGATTATATCTCTGCCGATCAAGGATGCGTCGAAAAAATGGAGTATACCGCTCCAGAACTGGCGACTGGCGATTAGTGGTTTTATTGTCGAGTTCGGTGACTGCCTTAGCGATCACCTTTCATATATTGGAAGTTACACAGAATTACAGGCTTAAAAAAACAAAAGGAACATCTTGAGAACCTTTAGAGGATAAATCTGATTGTTTTGCCGGATTAAACTTCACTATTTATTAAAATTCGCATTTTGCAGCTTCGCTCCCACTAGGGGTCACCTCAGAAAACGGAAAAAATCGTACGCTAAGACCCAGAGAGCGGACGTAGCGGTCGGAATTTCCCCACGCCTACTTTGGAGCTACTGCGCCAGAGGTAATCGCCGGTCAGGTTGATATGCTCCCAACCCAGCGGCGACAGGTACTGCAACAGCCCTTCATCGACACCATGGCCGTGGCCGCGCAAAGCATTCGCGGCGCGCTCCAGGTAGACCGTGTTCCACAGCACGATGGCCGCCGTCACCAGGTTGAGGCCACTGGCCCGGTAGCGCTGCTGCTCGAAACTGCGGTCGCGGATTTCGCCCAGCCGGTTGAAGAACACCGCCCTGGCCAGCGCATTGCGGGCTTCGCCCTTGTTCAATCCGGCATGCACACGACGGCGTAGTTCCACGCTTTGCAGCCAGTCCAAGATGAACAGCGTGCGCTCGATGCGCCCCAGCTCGCGCAGCGCAACGGCCAGGCCGTTCTGGCGCGGGTAGCTGCCGAGTTTGCGCAACATCAGCGAGGCCGTCACCGTGCCCTGTTTGATCGAGGTAGCCAGGCGCAGGATTTCATCCCAATGGGCACGAATAGCCTTGATGTTCAACTTGTCGCTGCTAATCGTCGGTCTGAGTGCGTCGTAACTGGCTTCACCCTTAGGGATGAACAGCTTGGTGTCGCCCAGGGCGCGGATGCGCGGCGCGAAGCGGAAGCCCAGCAGATGCATGAGGGCAAAGACATGATCGGTGAAGCCCGCCGTGTCGGTGTAGTGCTCCTCGATGCGCAGGTCGGACTCGTGGTACAGCAGGCCGTCGAGCACGTAGGTCGAGTCGCGCACGCCGACGTTCACGACCTTGGTGTGGAACGGCGCGTACTGGTCGGAGATGTGCGTGTAAAACGTCCGCCCTGGGCTGCTGCCATATTTCGGGTTGATGTGCCCGGTGCTCTCGGCCTTGCTGCCGGTGCGGAAGTTCTGGCCGTCCGACGATGACGTGGTGCCGTCACCCCAATGCTCGGCGAAGGGATGCCGGAACTGCACGTTCACCAATTCGGCCAGCGCCGTCGAATAGGTTTCATCGCGGGTATGCCAGGCTTGTAGCCAGGCGAGCTTGGCATACGTTGTGCCGGGACAGGACTCGGCCATCTTGGTCAGGCCGAGATTGATCGCGTCGGCCAGTATGGTGGTCAGCAGCAGGTTCTTGTCCTTGGCCAGGTCGCCCGATTTCAGGTGCGTAAAGTGGCGGGTGAAGCCCGTCCATTCATCCACTTCCATAAGCAGTTCGGTGATCTTGATGTGCGGCAGGATCATCGCGGTCTGGTCGATCAGCGCCTGCGCGGTGTCAGGCACCGCCGCATCCAGAGGCGTGATCTTCAGGCCAGACTCGGTGATGATGGCGTCCGGCAGGTCGTTGGCCGCCGCCATGCGGTTGACGGTCGCAAGCTGTGTTTCTAGCAGCGTCAGCCGGTCATGCAGGTACTGGTCGCAGTTGGTGACCACAGCCAGCGGCAGTTCGCTGGCCAGCTTGAGGCTGGCGAATTTCACAGGCGGTACCAGGTAGTCCTCGAAATCCTTGAACTGGCGTGAGCCTTGCACCCAGATGTCGCCGGAGCGCAGCGCGTTCTTCAGTTCCGACAGTGCGCACAACTCGTAGTAGCGCCGGTCGATGCCGGCATCGGTCATCACCAGCTTCTGCCAGCGCGGCTTGATGAAGTCGGTCGGCGCATCGGCAGGCACCTTGCGTGCGTTGTCGCTGTTCATGCCGCGCAGCACCTCGATGGCGTCCAGCACATCCTTGGCAGCGGGCGCAGCCCGCAGCTTGAGCACGGCGAGGAATTCCGGCGCGTACCGGCGTAACGTGGCGTAGCTCTCGCCGATGCGGTGCAGGAAATCGAAGTCCTCGGGCTGCGCGAGCTTCTGCGCTTCGGTGACATTTTCGGCGAAAGCATCCCAGGATAGTACGCCCTCGATGGCGGCGAACGGATCGCGGCCCGCTTGCTTGGCCTCGATCAGCGCCTGGCCGATGCGCCCGAACAGCCGCACCTTGGCGTTGATCGCCTTGCCGGATGCCTGAAACTGCTGCTGATGCTTGTTCTTGGCGGCGTTGAACAGCTTGCCCAGGATGCGGTCGTGCAAGTCGATGATTTCGTCGGTGACCGTGGCCATGCCCTCGATGGCGAGCGCGACCAGGGTGGCGTAGCGCCGCTGCGCCTCGAACTTGGCCAGGTCGGCGGGTGTCATCTGGCCACCCTCGCGGGCGATCTTGAGCAGGCGATTCTGGTGCACCGACCGCTCGACGCCGGAAGGCAGGTCGAGCGCCTGCCATGCCTTGAGGCGTTCGATGTGTTCGAGCATGTGCCGCGAATTGGGCTTGACGGGTGACTGGCGCAGCCAGGCCAGCCAGGTCGTTTTGCCGTTGTCCCGGCGTTTGAGCAGATCGTCAAGGCGGCGACGATGCGCGTCCGATAGCGGTTCGGACAAGGTTTCGTAGATTTGCCGGTTGGCGCGGGTGATCGCCTCGGCACAGACGCGCTCGACAACATCCAGCGTCGGCAAGATGACGTGTCGGTGCCGCAGGTCGTCGAGAACACTGTTGGCCAGCATGATGCCCTTGTCGGTTTGCAAGGCCAACTCGGTCGCGGCATGGACAGCCTGCCGATAGTGCGCCAGGCCGAACGGCTCCATGCCCAAATATGCACGCAGCTCAAGCAGATGCTCGCGCCGGGTTTCTTCCCTCTCTGCATACTGTGGCCAGCACGATGGATCGATGCGCAGTTGCCGTCCGATCCATTGCAGCAGGGGCATCGGCACCGCAGCGTCGGGCAGCAGGCCCTGACCGGGAAAGCGCAATAAGCATAATTGCACCGCGACACCCAGGCGGTTGGCGTCACCGCGCCGCTGGCGGATTAGTGACAGGTCGGGTTCGCTGAACGTGTAGAGCCGGATGAGTTCGTCTTGGGTATCGGGCAACGCCAAGAGACTGTCGCGCTCTGCGGCGGAGAGGATTGAACGGCGGGGCATGCAGTCTCCTTCTTCTCAAAAACGTAGGTTTGTGACAAGCCCGCCAAGGCAACCGGCGCTGTCATTTTCAGAAGACGACTGCACCAATTGACGGGGCGTAACGCCAGATGTGCAGGCGACTCCTGACAACGCAATATCAGAAGTCATCTGCACCAATCTCGACTATGCTCAATACTCGTGTGCACCAAAGCGAGGTGTGAGCATGGCGTCAGACACATCATTGATTGCCGAGCAAGGCGTGGCCACCCTGCCCGATGCGGCTTGGGCGCAGGCCCGGCAACGGGCGGAAATCATCGGGCCGCTGGCAGCGCTTGATGTGGTCGGGCATGAAGCCGCCGATGCCGCTGCTCACGCGCTTGGCCTGTCCAGGCGGCAGGTGTATGTCCTAATCCGCCGTGCCCGGCAAGGTGCTGGGCTTGTGACGGACCTGGCTCGCAGCCGATCCGGCGGCGGAAAAGGCAAGGGACGCTTGCCGGAATCAGTTGAGCGCATCATCCGCGAGTTGCTGCAAAAGCGCTTCCTGACCAAGCAGAAGCGTAGCCTGGCAGCGTTCCACCGCGAGGTCGCGCAGGCTTGCAAAGCGCAAAAGCTGCGGGCGCCGGCGCGCAACACCGTGGCTCTGCGGATCGCCGGCCTCGATCCGCTCAAGGCCACTCGCCGCCGGGAAGGTCAGGATGCGTCCCGCAGCCTGCAAGGTGTCGGTGGTGAGCCTCCCGCCGTGACCGCGCCACTGGAACAAGTGCAGATTGATCACACGGTCATCGACCTGATCGTGGTGGACGAGCGCGACCGGCAACCGATTGGCCGTCCGTATCTGACCATCGCCATCGACGTGTTTACCCGCTGCGTGCTCGGCATGGTCGTCACGCTGGAAGCGCCGTCATCTGTTTCGGTCGGCCTGTGCCTTGTGCATGTCGCCTGCGACAAGCGTCCCTGGCTGGAGGGTCTGAACATAGAAATGGAGTGGCCGATGAGCGGCAAGCCCAGGCTGCTCTACCTGGACAACGCGGCCGAGTTCAAGAGCGAAGCGCTACGCCGAGGCTGCGAGCAGCATGGCATCCGGCTTGACTATCGCCCGCTCGGGCAGCCGCACTACGGCGGCATCGTGGAACGGATCATCGGCACGGCGATGCAGATGATCCACGACGAATTGCCAGGGACGACCTTCTCCAACCCTGACCAGCGCGGCGACTACGATTCCGAAAACAAGGCCGCCCTGACGCTGCGTGAGCTGGAGCGCTGGCTCACATTGGCGGTCGGCACCTACCACGGCTCCGTGCACAACGGCCTGCTCCAGCCGCCGGCAGCGCGCTGGGCCGAAGCTATCGCGCGGACCGGCGTGCCAACCGTCATCACTCGCACCACGGCTTTTCTGGTCGATTTTCTGCCCATCATCCGCCGCACGCTGACCCGCACCGGCTTCGTCATCGACCACATCCATTACTACGCCGATGCGCTCAAGCCGTGGATAGCTCGGCGCGACCGCTTGCCTGCGTTCCTGATCCGGCGCGACCCGCGCGACATCAGCCGCATTTGGGTGCTGGAGCCGGAGGGGCAGCACTATCTGGAAATTCCATACCGCACCTTGTCGCACCCGGCTGTCACCCTCTGGGAACAACGACAGGCGCTGGCGAAATTGCGGCAGCAAGGGCGCGAACAGGTGGATGAGTCGGCGCTGTTTCGCATGATCGGCCAGATGCGCGAAATCGTGTCCACCGCGCAGAAAGCTACGCGCAAGGCGCGGCGCGACGCGGATCGACGCCAGCATCTCAAGGCAACGGCAGTTCTTTTCAAAACCACGCCACCACCGGACGCGGACATGGCTGACCCGCAGGCAGACAACCAGCCACCTGCCAAACCGTTCGACCAGATTGAGGAGTGGTAGCCGTGGAAGAATATCCCATCATCGACTTGTCCCACCTGATGCCGGTGGCCCAGGGCTTGGCCCGTCTTCCGGCGGACGAACGCATCCATCGCCTTCGCGCTGACCGCTGGATCGGCTATCCGCGAGCAGTCGAGGCGCTGAATCGGCTGGAAGCCCTGTATGCGTGGCCGAACAAACAACGCATGCCCAACCTGCTGTTGGTCGGTCCAACCAACAACGGCAAGTCGATGATCGTCGAGAAATTCCGCCGCACCCACCCGGCCAGCTCCGACGCCGACCAGGAGCACATTCCGGTACTGGTCGTGCAGATGCCATCCGAACCGTCGGTAATCCGCTTCTACGTCGCGCTACTTGCCGCGATGGGCGCGCCATTGCGCCCGCGCCCACGGCTGCCGGAAATGGAGCAATTGGCGCTGGCACTGCTACGCAAGGTCGGCGTGCGCATGCTGGTGATCGACGAATTGCACAACGTCCTGGCCGGCAACAGCGTCAACCGCCGGGAATTCCTCAACCTGCTGCGTTTCCTCGGCAACGAGCTGCGCATCCCGCTGGTCGGGGTCGGCACACGCGATGCCTACTTGGCGATCCGCTCGGACGACCAGTTGGAAAACCGCTTCGAGCCGATGATGCTGCCGGTGTGGGAGGCCAACGACGATTGCTGCTCACTGCTGGCCAGCTTCGCGGCTTCGCTCCCGCTGCGGCGACCCTCGTCGATTGCCACGCTGGATATGGCCCGCTACCTGCTCACGCGCAGCGAGGGCACCATCGGCGAGCTGGCGCACCTGTTGATGGCGGCGGCCGTCGCTGCCGTGGAGAGCGGTGAGGAAGCGATCAACCATCGCACGCTCAGCATGGCCGATTACACCGGTCCCAGCGAGCGGCGGCGGCAATTCGAGCGGGAACTGATGTGAAGCCAGCGCCACACTGGCCACTGCATCCGGCTCCCAGGGAAGGCGAAGCCTTGTCTTCGTGGCTCAACCGCGTGGCCCTTTGCTATCACATGGAGGTGTCCGAGCTGCTGGAGCACGATCTTGGTCACGGCCAGGTTGATGACCTGGACACCGCGCCACCACTGGCGCTGCTGGCGATGCTCTCCCAGCGGAGCGGCATCGAGCCGGACCGGCTGCGTTGCATGAGTTTCGCCGGCTGGGTGCCTTGGCTACTGGACAGCCTTGATGATCAGATTCCAGATGCATTGGAAACCTATGCGTTCCAGCTCTCGGTGCTGCTGCCGAAACTCCGCCGTAGGACGCGATCCATCACGAGCTGGCGTGCCTGGCTGCCCAGCCAGCCGATACATCGCGCCTGCCCGCTCTGTCTGAACGATCCGGAGAACCAAGCCGTACTGCTCGCGTGGAAGCTGCCCCTGATGCTGAGCTGCCCACTGCATGGCTGCTGGCTGGAATCCTATTGGGGCGTGCCAGGGCGGTTTCTCGGCTGGGAGAACGCCGACGCCGAACCGCGCACTGCCAGCGACGCGATTGCGGCGATGGACCAGCGTACCTGGCAGGCACTGACGACCGGCCACGTGGAGTTGCCGCGCCGACGCATCCACGCCGGATTGTGGTTTAGGCTGCTACGCACGCTGCTCGATGAGCTGAACACCCCGCTTTCGACGTGCGGCACCTACGCGGGGTATCTCCGCCAAATC
This sequence comes from Enterobacter cloacae complex sp. ECNIH7, assembly GCF_002208095.1. Taxonomy (NCBI): domain Bacteria; kingdom Pseudomonadati; phylum Pseudomonadota; class Gammaproteobacteria; order Enterobacterales; family Enterobacteriaceae; genus Enterobacter; species Enterobacter cloacae complex sp. ECNIH7. The sequence continues at coordinate 58,944 of NZ_CP017991.1, read as the reverse complement.
TGGGAATGCTGCGGGCATCCGCTGCGTGCTGGGCAAAGTCTGTGGCGACCGTATGAAACCCTGAACCCGGCAGTACGGTTGCAGATGCTGGAGGCGGCGGCAACGGCAATCAGCTTGATTGAGGTGAGGGATATAAGCCCGCCAGGCGAGCACGCAAAGCTATTCTGGTCCGAGCCCCAAACCGGGTTCACCAGTGGCCTGCCGGCGAAAGCGCCGAAGCCCGAACCCGTCGATCACTGGCAGCGTGCAATCCAGGCCATTGATGAGGCCATCATTGAAGCACGACACAACCCCGAGACGGCACGCTCGCTGTTCGCGTTGGCTTCCTATGGTCGGCGCGACCCCGCTTCCTTGGAACAGTTGCGCGCCACCTTCGCGAAGGAAGGCATCCCCCCGGAATTTCTGTCACATTATGAGCCTAGCCTACCCTTTGCATGCCTTAGACAGAATGACGGGTTAAGTGACAAATTTTGACGTGCAGAGCTTCCCGATGCAAACTGTCACATAATCGAACGTATATGTGACAGGTACAAGATGCTGATTGGCTACATGCGAGTATCGAAGGCGGATGGCTCCCAGGCGACGGACTTGCAGCGCGATGCGCTGGTCGCGGCCGGTGTTGATCCGGCGCATCTCTATGAAGACCAAGCGTCCGGAAAACGCGAGGATCGTCCCGGTCTGGCGAGCTGTCTGAAGGCACTACGGCCAGGCGACACGTTGGTCGTTTGGAAACTGGATCGGCTCGGGCGCGACCTGCGCCATCTGATCAATACCGTCCATGACCTGACCGGACGCGGCATCGGCCTCAAGGTGCTGACCGGGCACGGCGCGGCCATTGACACCACGACCGCCGCCGGCAAGCTGGTCTTCGGTATCTTCGCCGCGCTGGCCGAGTTCGAGCGCGAGTTGATCGCCGAGCGCACCGTGGCGGGCCTGGCCTCAGCACGGGCACGCGGCCGGAAAGGCGGCCGGCCGTTCAAGATGACCGCCGCCAAGCTGCGGCTGGCGATGGCGGCAATGGGGCAGTCAGAGACCAAGGTCGGCGACCTGTGCCAGGAACTTGGCATCACGCGGCAGACCCTGTATCGGCATATTTCACCCAAGGGCGAGCTACGTCCAGATGGCGAGAAGCTACTCAGCCGAATTTGATGCCGACATGAGGCGACGTAGCGAAAGCGTGGTTTGTCTCAATTTGACGGCGGCGAACCGCAAGCGTTCGGTTCGCCGCTCGTTTCGGTCGCAGTGCTGGCCCGCGCCTGGAAACGTTGATAACACTCCAGCCCGCAGAAGTGCTCGACGTACTCCGCGCCTTCCGGTGTGAAGGCGGCATCGAGCGGAATTTCCTTGCAGCACACGCAGCAACTGGTGGCGGTCGGATCATTTGCATTCATGGTGGCACCCCTCCATTGACTGACGAAGACGGCGAATGCCGCCGCCGGCATCGGCTTTGCGAACAGAAAGCCTTGCCCGCGCTCGAACGCTTGGGCCCTCCGCCGTAGTCCATCCATCCGGCCGGGAAGCGCTCATGATCTTTCCCTGAATGCCCGCAACGCCCGCGCCAGTGACAGAAGAAACAGGCCGGTCAAACCGAGCGCCGTGATGACCCAATACTCGACAAGGAATGCACCGGCGGTTGTGCCGGCCAGCACGGCAGCGAGGATGGACAGGTGGCAGGGGCAAGTCAGCACGGCCAGCGTGCCCCACAGGTAGCCGGTGAACGGTTTGTGCGTCTCGGCCGGCATGCGCTCGGGGCTGTTCATGGCAAACTCTCCGCATGCTGTGCCGGCGCGGTCGGCATGGCGGCCAACTGCACTTCCAGATTGGCCAACGCTTCGCGCCGGCGTTCGACGAACTGACGCAGCACAGCAAGCTGCGCGGCAGTTTCATCGCAGTTCGCCGCATCCAGCGCCCGGCACAGCCGCGCCAATGCGCCGAGGCCGATGCCCGCCTCGAAGGCGGCCCGCACGAAGCACAGTCGCTGCAAGGCGGCGTCATCGAACAGGCCGTAGCCACCCGTGGTGCAGGCGACTGGCCGCAGCAATCCGCGCAGCAGGTAGTCGCGCACGATATGCACGCTCACCCCGGCATCAAGGGCCAGCCGGGACACCGTGTAGGCGTTCATCGAACACCTCCTTTTGGTCGGTTCACGGCAATGCATATACCGTTTCGCCGAGTTCAATCCGCGCGCTGCGAATCCGATGCCGGTGCCGTAGAACATTGGGTCGATATCCGATCACGGTGTCCTAGATGACATGGTCTGCAACAGATGTCGATTAAACTCCTGGCCCAAGCCGAAAGCCTCGTGGACACTGACGATCGCCAATCCTTCCAATCCTTGATGCTTGGAGGCCCAGTCTTCCGCCGTCGGGACAGATGCAAAGAAATGTACATGGCAACAGAAGGACTGACGAACGTCGGCTGCTTCCTGCGGCAATACCAAGGACACCGCCATGCCGGCAGGTTCGACAGCCTGTATCTCGCTGGGTGAAACCGTGAGTGAAACGGGTGCTCCGGTTGCAGCGCAATGCGATGAGACGCGAGCTGTACGGCCGATCAGCGCCGGAAATATCAAGGTGTCCAGCGCGCACCAGGCATACAGACGGCGGTCGTCAATTTCAAAGACATACGAAGTCTCGCGCAAGGTGAGGCCGTAGCCGATGATGTTCCCATCTTTGTCATATTCGGTACTGGTGGCCTGTTCGAGTACGGCGGCCACTCGCTCAGCGGGCCAGTCGAGAATCCCGGCAAGTGTCGTTCGTGAAACCGGACGCCCCTTGGCGAGTTCCCGCAGTAGCGGGACCAAGAGATCCGCAGTACCATTGGTACGATTGACCGAAGTGAGACGTTCTAAAATATATGGGGCGAGCTTCATGGTTCCATCTCCTTTCATCCTGCGCAGCAGGACAATTGTTTGACATCCTTGGTGAAGGTCTGCGCCGCGAGCTTCAGCCCCTCGACCATCGTCAGGTAGGGGAACAACTGGTCAGCCAGTTCCTGTACGGTCATGCGGTTACGGATCGCGAGCACCGCCGTCTGGATCAGCTCGCCCGCTTCCGGGGCCACTGCCTGTACCCCAATGAGTCGTCCGCTACCTTCCTCGGCTTGTCCTTTCGAATTTGAATTGGATAGCGTAACCTTACTTCCGTACTCATGTACGGAGTCAAGCGGTATGGAAAATAATTTGGAGAACCTGACCATTGGCGTTTTTGCCAAGGCAGCCGGCGTCAACGTGGAGACCATCCGGTTCTATCAGCGCAAGGGCTTGTTGCCCGAGCCGGACAAGCCCTATGGCAGCATTCGCCGCTATGGCGCGGCGGACGTGACACGGGTGCGATTCGTGAAATCGGCCCAGCGGTTGGGCTTCAGCCTGGATGAAATCGCCGAGTTGCTGCGGCTCGACGATGGCACCCACTGCGAGGAGGCCAGCAGCCTGGCCGAGCACAAGCTCCAAGACGTGCGCGAGAAGATGGCCGATTTGGCGCGCATGGAGGCTGTGCTGTCTGACCTGGTGTGCGCCTGCCATTCGCGGCAGGGGAATGTTTCGTGTCCGCTGATTGCGTCGTTGCAAGGTGGAACGAGCTTGGCAGGGGCTTCCACAGCTTAGCGTGCTTTATTTTCCGTTTTCTGAGGTGCCCCCTACCAGCAACGCACCGCCGAAGACCGGCAGCAGGAGCGCGAGCAATTCCAGATGGTTAACCGGGGCCTGAAAGACCAGATTCAAGACCTGCAAAACCGGCTCATCCAAGCCGAGTCAAGAGCGTCCGAGCTGATAGACACTAATGCGCAATTACAACGACAAACGCATGAGCTCGAACAGGCCAATGCGATGCACAAAAGCACCTTGGATAGGCAAGTGGCCGATATCCAGAACTTGGAGCATCAACTTAACGACGCCTCGGCAAAAAACCGGGAGCGGAAGCATGAAAGCAAACAATTGGCGGATAATATTGCCGCACTCGCAAGCCAGAAAGCAGATGCCGATAAGCAGGTGGCCGTACTATCCCAAGCATTAGAGGTCACCAAAACGGATCTGAAAGCCTCTCAGAATAGAGCGGAAGTTCTGTCCGATGAGAACAAGTTGATTCTTCAGGAAAAAGCGGTGATTCAGGGGCAGTTTAAGCAGCTTCAGGAGTCACTGTCGCGATAAAGGCTTTAGTCAAACATTCATCGAAAAAGCTATATTAATCAATATATTATATACGAAGTGGCTAATTCCAACGCTTTTACCGGCCGGACCTCAAGTAGCTGCACCGGCCGCCATTTCATTCAAAGAGGCCTCGACGACAGTCAAAACTGTTCGACGCACGTCGATCTTCCATCGCACGCGCTCGACGCATCGGTCCAGGCTTTCGCTATCGTCTGCGTCCAATGCTTTGCAAAGTCGCGCCAGTTCGTCGAGCCCAATTCCGGACTCGAAGGCTGCGCGGAGAAACCGCAGCCTTCCGAGTGTTTTGTCATCGAAAATGTTATAGCCACTTTCGGTTCGCCGAGCAGGGTGCAACAAGCCGCGTATCATGTAGTCGCGCACGACATGCACGCTGACGCAAGCATCATCAGCCAGCTTCGATATCGAGTACGCATTCATACTGGGCTTTCCTCGCAGTCCTCTAGCAGCTTAAGCGCGACATCATGACCAAGGTCGAACGCACTCTCGACAGGCACGACCTCAATCCCTTGGTGGGTCGAAGCCCACGAATTTGCAATAGACGGAGACGCAAAGAAATGCACATGACAGCAAAACGAACAACGAATGTCGGGCGAAGTATCCGGAGTTCGCAGTGAAACCATTGCTTCTGCCGGTTCGACATGAAGCACTGCTTCTGGTGCAACGGTGAGAGTGATCGGCCTACCGGTGGCGGCGCAGCGGGAAGTGACACGGGCAATCTTGCCGGTCAAGGCGGGAAACATCAAGGTGTCCAGCGCACACCATGTGTACAAATGACGGCCATCCACCTCAAAAACGTGAGAGGTTTCACGTAGTGTCAGCCCCAGTCCAATGATATTGGCCTCGTCGTCATATTCCGTACCAGGTGCCTGCTCAAGTACCGTTGCAACTCTCGCTCCAGACCATCCGAGTGCGCCGGCGAGCTTTTCGCGTGATACAGGTCCCCCCATCGCTAGCTGTCGGAGCAGCGCGACAAAGAGCGTTGCGAACTCTTTAGGATGATTGCCAGATGAAAGGCTTTCGGCAATCTTTTTGGAATAAATAGTCTTGTTCATTTTCCACCTGTTATATCGGGCAGCGATCAACCGAGATAAACCTTACTCGGCGGTTACGTCCTGCGCTTAAAAAAGACGAATTACTTTGTGCCTTGCCGGCGTTGCCATTCCTCGGCCAGCAGCTGGGCTTGCTGTAACTGTTCGGGCTTCATTTGAGCTGCATAGTCTGCAACGACTTTTGCTGCTGTCGGTTCTCCCGACGCTGCGGCCAGACTCATCCACTGGTATGCCTGCACCTGGTCGGGCGCGATGTCGGTAAGACCCTTTGCAAACAGCTGGGCCAGCCTGACTTGAGCCTGCGTGTGTCCCTGCTCGGCAGCGAGGCGGTACCACTTGAAAGCCTCTGCATCGTTGGCAGGAGCCGCACGCCCATTCTTATACATACCGTCGACTTCACTTCCGTAGAGGCGCCCGAGGTTGAACTGTGCATCGGCTTCACCCTGCTCGGCCGCCCTGCGGAACCACTGGATCGATGCCGCGTGGTTTTGCTTTACGCCCATACCGCATTTGTACGCAAGACCCATGATGTTCTGAGCCATGGCATCGCCAGCCCTGGCCTTCTTTTCCCAATCACTGACGGTCTCTGGCGACAATGTTTCAATCGCGGCGCCGAGCTTAGAAAAATCATAAGCCGCCAACGCTTGGTTTGGCATGCCTAACGTTGCGGTACTTGCCAGTACGATCGTCAAGCACGCGCGTACACGGCGTAATTTAAGTCTGATGTCACAAAACATAAAAACTCCTCTGTCCCTGTTTTGGTGCCCAAGGTTTAGCCGGCACAGCACGATAGCTGTGTCACATCCTTCGAAAAAGTCTGTGCCACCAGTTTGAGACCTTCAACCATGGTGAGGTAAGGGAAAAGCTGGTTAGCCAGATCCTGGACGGTCATGCGGGCCCGGATGGCAATCGCGGCAGTCTGGATGATTTCGCCTGCTTCCGGTGTCACAGCCTGGACTCCGAGAATGCGTCCGGACCCTGCCTCAGCAACAAGCTTGATAAAGCCGCGGGTATCGAAGTTGGCGAGTGCACGCGGCACATTGTCGAGCGTGAGCGTACGGCTTTCGGTTTGCAGACCAATGCGCTGGGCCTCTGCTTCACTGTAGCCTACCGTGGCAACTTGCGGATCGGTGAACACGACTGCCGGCATGGCGTCGAGATCGAGCTTTACGTCGCCGCCGGTCATATTAATGCCAGCCCGGGTACCAGCCGCGGCTGCAACGTAGACGTACTGAGGCTGGTCAGTGCAGTCGCCAGCTGCGTAAATGTTCGAAGCACTCGTGCGCATGCCTTGATCGATCAGGATGCGATGTTGCGAGTCAAACGTCACACCTGCGCGCTCGAGATTCAGGCTTGCGGTATTTGGCGTGCGGCCGGTGGCAACAAGCAATTGATCCACCTTTAACTCGCCCTGCGCGGTCGTCAGGATGAATTGGCGGTCGCAATAGGTCACGGCACTCGCCTGCGTCTGTGTCAGCACCGTGATGCCTTCCGCACGGAAAGCTGCAGTCACGGCCTCGCCAATGGCAGGGTCGTCACTGGCAAACAAGGTGCGCCGGGCCAGGACCGTCACCTCGCTGCCCAAGCGCGCAAACGCTTGTGCCAGTTCCAGTGCTACGACCGAGGCGCCAATTACTGCCAGCCGTTTAGGAATGGCTTCGCTAACCAGGGCTTCGGTGGACGTCCAATATGGCGTTCCTGCAAGACCAGGCAACGGCGGGATGGCAGCGCTTGCACCAGTGGCAATGAGACAGCGATCGAAGGCCACTTCGCGAGTGTCACCTTCTGCCGCTTCCACGATAAGCGTTTGGCCATCCTTGAATCGGGCGCTGCCTCGCACCAGATTGATCGACGGATTGCTTTCGAGGATGCTTTCATATTTAGCATGACGCAGCTCGTCCACACGGGCCTGCTGTTGCGCCAGCAGACGGTCACGCAGGACAACTGGGGGCGTTGCCGACAGTCCCACGTCAAAAGGACTTTCGCGTCGCAGATGAGCGATATGCGCTGCCCGAATCATGATCTTAGAAGGGACGCAGCCCACGTTGACGCAGGTGCCGCCGATAGTTCCCCGCTCGATCAGGGTGACACGGGCACCGTTTTCAGCTGCCTTCAGCGCTGCTGCCACAGCGGCGCCGCCAGTACCGATGATCGCCACATGCAGCTGACCTGCCGGTTTCTCCACCGCGCGCTCGCCGCTCAGCCACTGGGCGGCTTTGCCAAGGAGTCCTGGCTGTTCAACACTGCGCTCTTTGCTTTCAAATTCGTCTGTAGGCGTAGCACCGTAACCAAGGGCGCCCACTGCTGCTACGAGCGCGGACACGTCAAGCCTATTGCCTGTGACTTGCGCCTTGTTCGATGGATAATCGACAGCCGCTCGCGTTACGCCGGGGACCGCCAGCAGCGCGTCCTCAACGTGCCTTGTACAACTTGGGCAAGTCATTCCCGCCACGCTCAAACCAACTTCGTTTAACTCTTGCATTCCGCTCTCTCTTTTATCCGTTGTGCCCAAGCCAACTAGTACGACGCCTCGGTCACTGAATCGGTTGTGCGCTTCAGGGAACAGGCTCCGTGGGTCGTTTACAGGCTGCTCACGCGATGACGACCGGCAGAATCGCCTGAGCGGCATCTCTGCCGTGGTTCTAGCGATGCTGCCGTTATTTGTTGCCTTACTTCTTCAGCTCAGATGGGTAGCCTACATCCGTCGTCGCCTTGCTAAGCGCCTGGACGTTGGTCTTCGCATCGTCAAACGTTACGACGGCAAGCTTGGTTGAGAAGTCGACCTCGGTCTTGCTAACACCGTCGACCTTGCTCAAGGCCTTTTTAATGGTGATAGGACAAGTCGCGCAGGTCATGCCAGGAACGGCCAAGGTGACCGTCTGCGTGGCGGCCCACACCGGGGCAACAGCGGCGGCGAGGGCAAGGGAGGCAAACAGTTTCTTCATGATGAACTCCTGGTTAATAGAAAAATGGAACGACATAGGGAAATCCAAGCGCGACCAGGACCAGCACGGCCACGATCCAGAAAATCAGCTTGTAGGTGGCGCGCACCTGCGGAATCGCGCAGACCTCACCTGGCTTGCATGCCTGCACGGGCCGGTAAATCCGCTTCCAGGCGAAGAACAGCGCCACTAGCGCCGCGCCGATGAACAACGGTCGATAGGGTTCCAGCACCGTCAGGTTGCCGATCCAAGCACCGGAGAAGCCCAGGGCGACCAGTACTAGCGGCCCCAGGCAGCAGGTCGATGCAAGAATGGCGGCCAGCCCGCCGGCGAAGAGCGCACCGCGCCCGTTTTGTGGTTCAGACATACGTTGGCCCTTTTGAATTTGGATTGGATAGCGTAACCTTACTTCCGTACTCATGTACGGAGTCAAGCGATATGGAAAATAATTTGGAAAACCTGACCATTGGCGTTTTTGCCAAGGCGGCCGGGGTCAACGTGGAGACAATCCGCTTCTATCAGCGCAAGGGCCTGTTGCCGGAACCGGACAAGCCTTACGGCAGCATCCGCCGCTATGGAGAGGCGGACGTGGTTCGGGTGAAATTCGTGAAATCGGCACAGCGGCTGGGGTTCAGTCTGGACGAGATTGCCGAGCTGTTGCGGCTCGACGATGGCACCCACTGCGAGGAGGCCAGCAGCCTGGCCGAGCACAAGCTCCAAGACGTGCGCGAGAAGATGGCCGATTTGGCGCGCATGGAGGCTGTGCTGTCTGACCTGGTGTGCGCCTGCCATTCGCGGCAGGGGAATGTTTCGTGTCCGCTGATTGCGTCGTTGCAAGGTGGAACGAGCTTGGCAGGGGCTTCCACAGCTTAGCGTGCTTTATTTTCCGTTTTCTGAGACGACCACAGATCAGAAAAGACTGTGCAGCCGACTCTTGATATTCCGTGCAGTCACCTTCTGAAAATGACAGGCGCGGCACGGGAATCAAGGCATTGCGATTCTCGAAAATAGTTCTTGAAATTCTATTCTTGATTGCATATCATCTCAACGAGTTTCGATAAGAAAGGATGCGCATGCGACCGTCTGTTGTGCTTGACATGAAGCGAAGCGCAGTGCGTGAAGCGGTAGGCCGCTTTCGCGCCGCGAACCCGCGCGTCTTCGGCTCGGTGCTGCATGGCACCGACCGGGATGGCAGCGACCTCGACCTGTTGGTCGATGCGCTGCCCGGTGCCACGTTGTTGGACTTGGGCGATTTGGAAGAAGAACTGAAATCGCTGCTCGGCGTTGACGTCGATCTGCTGACTCCCGGCGACCTGCCGCCGAAGTTCCGGGCCAAGGTGCTCGCGGAGGCGCAACCGATATGAGCGAGAACCGCCTGCCCGATTACCTCGACCACATTCAGCAGGCCGCAACCGATGCGCGCAGCTTCGTGGAAGGGATGGCCAAGGACGACTTCTTGGCCGACAAGCGCACCCAGCAGGCCGTCATCATGAGCCTGATCGTCATCGGCGAGGCGGCCACAAAGGTGATGGATGGCTACGTCGAGTTCACCCAGGCGCATGCCGACGTGCCGTGGCGCAGCATGCGCAATATGCGTAATCGCATGGCTCACGGCTATTTCGACATCAACCTCGATGTGGTGTGGGAGACGGTACAGGAATGGCTGCCGGCGTTGCTCCAGCAATTGCCCGCCGTGCGTCAGGATGCCGACGATGAAGACCGTAACGACAACTGTGAAAGAGGGATCTCCGATGACTGTTGAATCGAGAATATTTTCTGTAGCCGAGTATGTTCAGCCGTCCGAAGGCGAGCCTATTCGTTCCGTTGTGCTTGAAACCCGAGACTCAATTATCGTGGTTTGGCATGTCCATCCCGGGCAGGAAATTGCGGCTCACATTCATCCTCACGGCCAAGACACGTGGACTGTTTTGTCGGGAATGGCTGATTACTTTCAGGGCAATGGGATTGTTCGTGCCCTCAGGGAAGGTGAGATAGCCGTGGCAAGACCGGGCCAAGTGCACGGGGCGCGAAATACAGGTACCGAGCCATTTGTGTTAGTCTCGGTTGTGGCATCAGCCAATGCCGGTTTCGTATTGGCTGAGCGATAGAGCCCAATCTCTGGAGTTGGTCCAATGAGCGGTCGGGGAGATAGGTAACAGACATGCAGCGGACACGGCTGCTAAACCAGGTCGCAAACCTCCTTGCGTCGCAGCGTGCCGCAAGCGACGCGATCAATCGAATGGGGTCGGCATGAGACTGAACACCATCCAGTTCCCGACCGCGTAGCCGCCTGTCCTGCCGATCAGGTCTTGACCATCGACGCCTGGGATCAGTCCTGAATGTTCTTGGAGACCACTACGTTATGAGCCGCAGCCGCCGCAAAACACCCATCGTCGGGCACACGACCTGCGGCAGCGAGCGCGAGGACAAGAAGCTCTGGCATCAGCGCTGGCGCACCCGTGAGCGCACGGCGCTGACCAGCGCGTCGCCCGAAGCCCTGAGCGCCCATCTGCCCCTGCTGGAAAACCAGGCCAGCAGCGTCTGGTCGATGGGCAAGGATGGCCGCTCCTACTGGCCCGTCAAGCGCCAGGCCGCCACGGCGGATCGCATCGCCAATCACAAGGGACGCAACCCGCAAGAACGCGCCTCCCTGAAAAAGCGCCTGCTGCGCAAGTGGATGAGCAAATGAAGCTCTCCTTCCATCAGCACATTGCGCTGTTCTGGATGATCGGTGCTCCGGGCGTCTTCGCGCCCGTGATCGAGAACGCCAAGCGGCCCGATGCCGGCGCCGTCATGGCGTGGGGTGTCGCGATCGTGGCGGTGATGATCCTCTTCACCCCTTTGCTGCTGCGCTGTCCACCATTCCGGCGCTGGTATGGCCGGACGGATGCGCTGTCGGAGCGGCAGCGCCAGGCGCTTGCCGAGCGCGGCCTGCGCCGCTACTACCAGACCGCTTTCGATGACGGCTACGTGCCCCGCGTGATGCCCTACGTGTGGCGCATCATCTGGACGGTCGGCGGGTTGATGGCTGTGACCGCCGTACTGCCTACCAACACCGGACGGCCAGCCTTCGATGCCTTGGTGGTCTTCTCGACCTGGTATCCGATAGGCGTGATGCTGCTGGTTTTCGCGTCGAGGCCCCTTGGCCGGTTGATTCGCCAAAGAGCACAGGAGCGGCGGAAATGAGCACGTCAACCATCGAGGCGCTGGCCAGCGCCTGGGCAAGGATTGCCGAGGAAGCGGAATTCCCCGCTGACTACGAGGGGACTGCCACACCACAAGCGCATCGGGCTAGCGAAGCTATTCAGGAGCAGATTCGGGAGCGCATCGTCGCCACCAACGACATGCGGCTGTTCAGCCTGCTGCACCTGCTGGGTCAGGCGTCGCTGCGCATGGAGCAAGCGCTGTGGCCGGAGGATTACGAGCGGATGACGCGCGAGGTTGAGGAAGCCCTGCGGCAAGCCACCGACGCCAACGCCAGATCGTACACCCACGAAGAAGTGATGCAGGCGATGCAGGAACGCATCGACCGGGCGCGAGACAAGCCATGTTGATTGGCTATGCGCGCGTCTCGACGCAGGATCAGAACCTGGAGCTGCAACGCGAAGCCTTGAGCAAGGCCGGATGTAAAAAGGTCTTCGAGGACAAGGTGAGTGGCACGCGGGCAGACCGGCCTGGCTTGGCCAAGACGCTCGAAATGCTGCGCGAAGGCGATACTTTGGTCGTCTGGAAGCTCGACCGGCTGGGCCGGTCGGTCAAGCAACTGGTCGATCTGGTCGGCGATCTGCACAAGCACGGTGTCCAGTTCAGGAGCCTCACCGACTCCATCGACACCGGCACACCATCCGGGCGGTTCTTCTTCCACGTCATGGCGAGCCTTGCCGAAATGGAGCGCGAGCTGACCGTCGAGCGCACCCGCGCCGGGCTGGAAGTCGCCAAGCAGCTCGGCCGCAAAGGCGGCCGCAAGCCGAAGATGACCGACAGCAAGATCGAGTCGGCCAAGAAGCTGCTGGCCAGCGGGGTGCCGCCCAAGGACGTGGCCAAGAACCTCGGCGTGTCCATTCCGACGCTGTACCGCTGGGTGCCAGCCTCCACGCACGCTTAGCGTGCTTTATTTTCCGTTTTCTGAGACGACCCCTTCTTCGTATTAACCCCCTCGCTGAATAACCTGTTCATTGCGCCAACAAGGGCAGGTTATATAACAAAAAATAACATAGACTCTCGCTGCATCTGGCTACGTGTAGTATCTTTGTCCAAGTATTTTGTTAAATGCTTGAGGAGGCAGAGATGTCACAGGTCGTTAACGCAGTTACTTCCTCATCTAAACGTCCCTACAGAAAAGGGAATCCGCTTTCTGCTGCAGAGCGTCAGCAGAAAGCTGTTGCACGTAAAAAAGCCACGCATAAAGAAGTGAGGGTGTTTGTGCGTGACTCGCTTAAAAGCCAGCTTCAGTTAATGTGTGAAAATGAAGGGATCACCCAAGCGGAAATGATTGAAAGGCTTATCGAAATGGAATCAGCCAAGCTTGGAATAGGCGTAACGACGTCACATTCTTGATCCTACTGGCTATGAGTGCTAGATTACTGATCGTTTAGAGATTTCTGGTTGGCCACGCCGTAAGGTGGCAGGGAACTGGTTCTGATGAGGTGTCTACCCAGAACCAGAAAAGCAAAAACCCCGATAATCTTCATCTAGTTTGGCGACGGGAAGAAGATTAACGGGGCCTACTTAAACTGTATAGAAGCTGTTGCTCTATGCAGGGAGTATAGTTTTATGCTCAGAAAACTGCAATACCTTCTGTGCTCAGTGCTCCTTCCGTGCAACATAAGTGCGGGAAGGTGTGACTGACGCCAAGGCCCTGTTCTCTCATTACCGACAGGTAAAAAATCCTTTCCCACAATTCGTAGTGCCGAAGAAAAAAGGCAGCGATGAAGAGAAAGCGACACTACCGTTCTGTCGTAAGCTGATGGCGAAAGCCGAAGGCTTCACGTCCCGTTTTGATTTTTCCGTTCATGTGGCGTTCGTGCGTTCACTCGGTAAGCGTCATCGCATGCCGCCACTGTTGCGCCGTCGGGCCATTGATGCCCTTCTCCAGGGACTGTGTTTCCACTATGACCCGCTGGCCAACCGTGTCCAGCGTTCCATCACCAATCTGGCTATTGAATGCGGACTGGCCACCGAGTCGAAAACCGGCAATCTGTCCATCACCCGTGCCACACGGGCGCTGAAGTTTATGGCGGAGCTGGGGCTGATTACCTACCAGACCGAATACGACCCCCAGATTGGCTGCAATATACCGACTGATATCACCTTCACACCAGCACTTTTCTCGGCGCTCGATGTCTCTGACGTGGCTGTTGTGGCTGCCCGCCGCAGCCGCGTGGAATGGGAAAATCAGCAGCGCAAAAAGCAGAACCTGAAGCCGCTGGAGATGGACGAGCTGATAGCGAAGTCCTGGCGGTTTGTGCGCGAACGGTTCCGCAGCTACCAGTCCGAACGTAAACAGCATGGCCTGAAACGTGCCCGTGCACGTCGTGACGCGGAAAGAACCCGCAAGTACATTGTGACCCTGGTGAAACAACAGCTGACACGGGAATACGCCTGCGGACGCTTTACCGGTGGTCTTGATGCCATGAAGCGGGAGCTGGAGCGGCGAGTGAAAGAGCGCATGCTAATGTCGCGCGGTAACAACTACACGCGGCTGGCCACCGTCCCCATATAACCCTTCCTGTGTGAAAAATCCGGCTGGCGCCGGAGGGTTCCGCACGTCTGCTTCCCGCCACAGCTTATTATCTGAGCTAAGTGGCGGGGCTGTTAACCAAATCCCATGTTTTCCGACCATCAGAATAGCCAGAAATTTCATCGCTGGCGTCACTTTCGGCCGCTGAATTCAGTTATCCACAAATAACTGCAAGGGAAGTTTCCATAAGGTTACAACCGTTATGCTTACAAAGCGCCAGGCGAAGTAATTTCAAAGTGCGTGGTTTCTTTTAAAAACCAGATCTCTACTTCTTTTAAATAAAGACTTTTTCTCTCTTATAAAGATATAACCTGTTCATCGCCTGACCTCTGGACAGGCTCCTGAGAATGCCCGCCCTTGCAGCGACCTGACGGTCGCGCCGGTTCGGAAACAACATATGTACCTCCCGTCGCCTTGCGACGGGCCCCGGAACCAGTAGTTACAACATACAAACAATCCCTTATGGCAGAAAACCAGCGCCGTTCTGACATCCCGTGCCCCTCCCCACCACTGAAAAGCGCCGCCGCCCCCGGCCAAAGGCCGGGGAACACCATCGCTTTTAATGATGGGTGTTGTAACTACTCTTCTTCATCGCTGTGGGTGGAGCTGTGGTCAGTTGTTTAGTACACGCTCGTAAGCGGCCCTGCGGCCCGCTAACGCGGAGATACGCCCCGACTGCGGCTGTCGCCTTGCCGGGTCCACTCCGACCGCGTACAGCGGCGTCTGAGATGTTTTTCGCGGGTATGGCTTTGCAGCTACCATGTTAAGTTCCCTGGTGTCGCTGAAATAGTTGATGAACATCCCCCTAAGCGTCAGCAGCAAGCTGCCGCCGCTAAGGCCCCGGAAATCACGCCCTTTACGTCGTAAACGCCGTAAAGCCCGCTCACCGGGGTTAAAAGGGATTACCTTAATTTCTTCATTGCTGATAGCGGGTTAAGGCTAATCAGGGCAGGGGGTAGGGTGGCAGAATTTATAGCCCGGTAACCGGCTACGCCGGGCTTTCGGCGCCATTTGACTCCACAGACACATGTAACCTCATCTGGCGCCTCCATGCCGCTGACGCGGCATCCAGAAGTTTCCCGATGCTGTAAGTCTTAACGTCTGCTTTGTGCCAAAAGCGGAAGTAACTAACAGCAGTCTGTGTGAAAATACGGGGAGCAGGTTAAAGGTGCCTGGCCGTTGTTGAGGTGGAGTTGCAGGGCCGCACCTTCTATATCCTAGAAGTCGATACATCTGACGGTGTTTGTTCTCTATCAACTTTGCTATTACGGCTGAAGTCGCCTCTGGATTGGCCCAAGCAGCTTACGCTGTTGGCAGAAGAGTTAACCCAGAAATCACTGCACTGGCCAAATCAGCGGTTAAAAATGCTCTGCGGCAAGGATGGCTATTCCGGCATTCCTCACCCGCAGACCAAATCCGTGGATAAGGGCAAGTTGCATGAGGAGTCGACAGAGCACTGGGCGGCAAGATTTCACAGTTGGATGACATCAATCTAACGTATTGAAGAGATTTAATACAAGACGAACTATGTCTACGTTTGAGGCTTTATATCTTGTTGTTATAGTAAAGATGGTGCATGATTGTAATCAATTTGATGATAACAATAGCGCTATATGGATCACATCACTACATTCTCCTTTCATTTCATAGCTGCGGCACATGATTAGTTCACCCTCTAAACGGGTCGAGGATTTGAGCCTTGCCCAGCGCGAGCGGCTGGCCTACATCGACTTCCAGCTCTACTTCTTCGGTGATATTGGGCGCCCAGACCTGATTGAGCGCTTCGGTGTGGCGCCGGCAGGGGCAACTCGCGATCTGGCTCTTTACCGGGAAATCGCACCGCAGAACATTGAATTCGATGGTAGCAACAAGATCTACCGCATAGGCAAGGCGTTTGTTCCAATTTTCGAGCACTCGACGCAACGTGTTTTGTCGACACTCGCGCTTGGGTTTGGAGATGGAGTGAACGTCGACTCGCGGCCGCTGCTGCCATGCGAGTCTCCAGTGGCTTTGAGCTGCCCACGGATGGATGTGCTGGCCCCAATCTGCCGGGCTATCCACGCCAAGCGGCCAGTAGCCATCCGCTACCACTCAATGAGCAGCGGTGAGACCGAGCGGATCATTGTGCCCTTTGCGCTGGTCGATACCGGCCTGCGCTGGCACGTCCGAGCTTTTGATCGCAAGAGTGGCGAGTTCCGCGACTTCGTTGTCACCCGCATTGAAGCGCCTATCCTGCTTGATGAAGAACCCAAGGCTAACGAGCGTTCGGACAACGACATTCAGTGGACTCGGATCGTGGAGTTGGACTTAGTGCCTCATCCGCGCTTTGCGCGTCCCGAGGTCATCAAGATGGACTACGGGATGACCAACGGGTCGATCAAGATGCGCGTGCGGGCTGCTGTTGTGGGCTACATGCTGCTGCACTGGAGCGTGGACTGCTCGCCTGACCATCGCCTCAAAGAAGAACAGTATCGCCTATGGCTTAGCGATCCGCTGGTGCTGTACGGAGTCGAGAGCGCCAAGCTGGCTCCAGGATACCAAGCCCTGAGCAGTTCCAAGGAATCATAGGAAAGAGGAAAACAATGGCCAAGACACTTGAAGCCCACGACAAACTGATCCGCGAGATCTTCGAAGGCAGCTACCAGTTCGAGATTCCGGACTACCAGCGTCCCTATGCCTGGACAACCGAGCAGGCCACAGAGCTGTTCGATGATCTGCACTCGGCGATGCTGGATGCGCGTGTCTCCGGTGCAACCAGCCAATACTTCCTCGGCAGTATCGTTCTGATCAAGAACGACCGAGAGCCCAAATCGTCGGTGGTCGATGGCCAGCAGCGCCTGTCGACGCTGACGATGCTGTTTGCAGTGCTGCGCGAGGCCATGCCGCACGCAGCCGACGACATCACCGATTTCCTCTACAAGAAGGGCAAGGTCAGCCTCGGCGAGAAAAATGAATACCGCCTGACCGCCCGCGAGGAGGATGCCGACTTCTTTCGCACCAACATTCAAGAGCCGGGCGGCATCGCACAGTTGGTCACTAGCACCGACAAGCTGGAAGACAGCCGACTTCGATACCGCGAAAACGCCACGCTGCTGCTTGCCAAAGCCAAGGCGCTACCGCCCGCCGATCTGAGCGCACTGTGGCAGTTCCTGGCCAACGACTGCTCGCTGGTTGTTATCTCCACGCCCGATCTTGAAGCTGCCTACCGCATCTTTTCCGTGCTCAATAATCGGGGGCTTGACCTCGCGCCTATCGACATCATCAAGGCGCAGGTTCTGGGCCTAATCCGCACCACGGCAGGCGACATTAAGAGTCGGGTCTATGCCAAGGAGTGGAGTCGCATCGAAACCTCACTGGGCCGTGACGCCTTTGGTGATCTGTTCGGTCACATCCGTAGCATCTATGCGAAGAAGAAGCAGAAGTACATTTTGGTCAAAGAATTCCAAGAGCACGTCACCGAGTACAATAACCCTATCGCCCTGATCGACTCCGTCATCAAACCTTACGCAGAAGTATGGGACTTCGTGCGCGACGCTGACTTTGAGGCGACCGAGCACGCCGAGACGATCAACGAGCACCTGTTCTGGCTCAACCGCGTGGACTTCAAGGACTGGGTACCCCCGGCACTGGTGTATTTCAAGCGATTCCGGCAAAAACCAAAATTGCTCGCAGAATTCTTCCAATCACTAGAACGCCTTACCTATTTCATGTTGGTTACAAAGGTGGGTATCAACGAACGCATCGAAACCTACGCTGCGCTCATTAAAGACATCGAGTCCACGGCCTTCGACGGCGATCTAGTCACCTTGGGCACTCTGGCACTTACAGACAAACAGAAGCGAGATTTCGTGGCTGCTCTCGACGGAGATATCTACCGCAACCTGCCCAAAGCCCGCATGGCACTGGTTTTACGTCTCGAATCTCTGGTTCGAGCCCCTGGAGTGCAGCTGCAAAACGCCGTGTCGCTGGAGCATGTGCTGCCGCAAAACCCGCCTGACGGTTCGGACTGGATCAAGTGGTTCCCGGATGAAGACGAGCGAGATTGCTGGACGCACCGTTTGGCCAATCTAGTTCCGCTGGATAGGAACAAGAACTCATCTGCCAGCAACTACGACTTTTCCAAGAAGAAGGATGCCTACTTCAGGGGTAAGGGCAAGGCGTCGCCCTTCGTGCTAACGCAGGAAGTCAGGTCAGAAAACGAGTGGACACCCAACCTTCTGGCTGAGCGTCAGAAACGCCTGATGGGCGAACTCAAAAATCATTGGAAACTCGCCGTCACCACAGACAATGCCAGCGCCTCAGCGGCGAATTAAGGTAAGTATCGATGCATAAGAAGCAACAACAAGACCAAAGCCAGATCAAGTGGATTTCCGATTTCATCTGGAACATTGCCGATGACCGCTTGCGCGACGTCTATGTACGCGGCAAGTACCGCGACGTGATCCTGCCCTTCACCGTACTGCGACGGCTTGATGCCGTGCTAGAGGCGACGAAAGATGCTGTGCTAGAGCGCAAGAAGCTCCTTGATGCCCATAAAGTGGTCGAGCAAGACGGCGCTCTGCGTATGGCAGCAGGCCAAGCCTTCTACAACGTATCGGAATTTACTCTGGCCAAGCTCAAGGCCAGTGCCGCAGGCCAGCGGCTGCGTGATGATTTTATTGCGTATCTGGATGGATTTTCGCCCAACGTCCAGGAAATCCTCGCCAAGTTCAGTTTCCACAACCAGATCCAGAAGTTGGTGGATTCCCACGTTCTGGGCTACTTGATTGAAGATTTCCTCGACCCGGAGGTCAATCTCTCGCCGTTGCCGGTGAAGGATGCCGACGGCCGCATCAAGCTGCCGCCGCTGGACAACCATGGCATAGGCACTGTGTTCGAAGAGCTGATCCGCCGCTTTAACGAAGATAACAATGAAGAGGCAGGCGAGCACTTCACCCCGCGCGACGTGGTGCAGCTCATGGCCAAGCTGCTGTTCCTTCCTGTGGCCGAGCGCATCGAGTCTAGCACCTATTCGCTCTACGACGGCTCCTGCGGCACCGGCGGCATGCTCACCGTGGCCGAGGAATCGCTACACGAGCTTGCCGGGCAGCATGGCAAGGAAGTCTCCATCCACCTGTTCGGGCAAGAAATTAGCGACGAAACCTACGCCATCTGCAAGGCCGATCTGCTCTTGAAGGGCGAAGGCGAGGAGGCCGAGAACATCGTCGGTGGCGCTGATAAGTCCACTCTGTCCGCTGACCAGTTCCGTTCGCGCGAATTTGATTTCATGATCTCCAACCCGCCCTACGGCAAGAGTTGGAAGACCGATCTGGAGCGCATGGGCGGCAAGAAGGAATTCAATGACCAGCGCTTCATCGTCAGCCACGCGGGCAATGCTGAGTTCAAGCTTATCACCCGCTCCAGCGACGGACAGCTCATGTTCCTGGTGAATAAGCTGCAAAAGATGAAACACCACACGCCGTTGGGCAGCCGCATCGCGCTGGTTCATAATGGCTCCGCGCTGTTCACCGGCGATGCAGGCCAGGGCGAGAGTAACATCCGCCGTTGGGTGCTGGAGAACGACTGGCTGGAGGCCATCATCGCCCTGCCGCTCAACATTTTCTACAACACCGGCATCGCCACCTATATCTGGGTGTTGGCCAACAAGAAAGCCGAAGCGCGTCGTGACAAAGTGCAGTTGATCGATGCAAGTGGCTGGTTCCAGCCGCTGCGCCGCAATCTCGGCAAGAAGAATTGTGAACTCTCGGATGGAGACATCCAGCGAATCATCGACATCTACCTCGGCGAGGCGCAAGAAACCGCCGAGTCGAAATGGTTCGACACTCAGGACTTCGGCTACTGGAAGATCACTGTCGAGCGCCCGCTGCGCCTGAAAAGCCAGCTCTCCGACGAGCGAATCGAACTCCTGCGTTTTGCCACCGGCGACGAGGCGATACGCGCCGAGATCTACGCCACCCACGGCGAGGCGCTCTATACCGATTTCGCCAAGCTCAAGCCGACCATCGAGGCATGGCTGAAAGGCGAGGACGAGAACGAAGAGGACGAGAACGAAGACAGCGGCGATGACAGCGAGACTCCCGCCGCGCGTAAGGCCGTGCCCGCCAAGCGCCGCAAGAAGCTGCTCGACGCATCGACGTGGCTGCGCGACAAGGCGCTGATGGTGGTGGCGCAACGGGTGCAAAAAGCTCTAGGTAGCGCCGTGTTCGATGACCACAATGAATTCCGTACCCGCTTCGATACTGCCCTGAAAGCTCAGGGTGACAAGCTCAGCGCACCCGAGAAGAAGGCCATCTACAAAGCTGTGAGCTGGCGTGACGAAACGGCCCCGCCAGTCATTGCCAAACGCAGCAAACTCAAGGCGAGCGACTTCTTTGAGCCCGGCTTCGATGGCGCGTACCTGGAGACAGTGGGCAAGGATCGGTTCATGGTCGAGTACGAACCCGACAGTGAGCTGCGCGATACCGAGCAGGTACCGCTGAAGGAGTCGGGTGGTATCGATGCGTTTTTCGAGCGGGAAGTGCTGCCGCATGTACCGGACGCCTGGATCGCTACCGACAAGACCCAGATCGGTTATGAGATATCGTTTGCCCGCTACTTCTACAAGCCCACACCACTGCGCACGCTGGCCGAAATCCGCGCCGACATCCTCGCTCTGGAGCAGCAAAGCGAGGGGTTGCTGCACAAGATAGTGGGGGTAGAAAAATAATGTTTGGCCCTTATCCGGATTACTGGCGAACTGGTTTGCAATGGTTTGAATATTTACCTGAGTCGTGGGCCATTCTGCGTACCAAGCAAATGTTCCGCTTGGTCATTGAAAAAGCTCCAGCAAATAACCAGATGGAGTTGCTATCTGTTTACACTCATATTGGCGTCAGACCGAGAAAAAGCCTTGAGCAACGCGGCAATAAAGCTTCTTCAACCGATGGATACTGGGTTGTAAAAGAGGGTGACATAATTTGCAACAAGCTCCTTGCTTGGATGGGTGCTATTGGCGCCTCCCATTATCAAGGCGTTACCAGCCCAGCTTATGATATTTTGAGGCCAATCAAGTCATGCAACACTGACTATTATCATTTTCTATTCAGAACGAAGAAATATCTTCAGCAGTTCAAAATAAGGTCGAGGGGCATAATGGATATGCGCCTTCGGCTGTATTTTGACCAGTTTGGGCAAATTCCAATTCCTGTCCCTCCGCGCCCTGAGCAGGACCAAATCGTCGCTTACCTGCGCGCTCAGGATGCGCACATGGCCCGCTTCATCAAGACCAAGCGCGATCTGATCAAGCTGCTCACCGAACAGAAGCTGCGAATTATCGACCACGCTGTCACGCGCGGCCTTGATTCATCGGTGGCTCTGAAGCCGTCCGGCATCGAATGGCTGGGTGAGGTACCGGAGCACTGGGAAGTGCAAAGGCTGAAGAACGTGGCCAACGTGGTCTTGGGCAAGATGCTGACCACGGAAGCCAAGGCTGGCGATGGGGATTTCAAGCCCTACCTGCGCTCCACGAATGTGCAGTGGATTAAGCCCGATGTGCGCGACGTAAAGGAAATGTGGGTAGCCAAAGCTGAGATGGCGCAGCTCCGCGTCCGCAAGGGTGACTTGCTGGTCAGCGAAGGCGGAGAAGTTGGTCGGGCCTGCATGTGGAACGATGAACTGCCGGAGTGCTACATCCAGAACTCTGTGCATCGGGTTGCGGCCAAGCCGATGATGCTGCCGGAATTCCTGTTTCACCAGTTTTTCACCTATGGCAAGCGTGGCCGTTTCAATGCCATCGTGAACCGCGTCAGCATCGCGCACCTGACGCGCGAAAAGCTCGTGACGATTCCGTTCACCGTCCCTCCCATCGAAGAACAAAAAGCCATCTGCCGGTGGATCAGCGACGAATGCCAGCCGCTGGACGACGCCATCGCCCGTACCGAAGAAGAAATCAAGCTGATCCGCGAATACCGCGACCGCCTGATTGCCGATGTGGTCACAGGCCAAGTGGACGTGCGGGGCTGGCAGCCCGGCCCGGACGACGTGGTGGACGACACGGCGCTGGCTGCGCTCGGCGATGACCCAGATGATGTGACCGAGGAGGAGGATGGCGATGGCGAAAACTGACACCAGTGAGCGCTGGTTCGAGGCGCGCGTGGTACGCAGCTTGACCGGTGTGCCGCAGCCCGAGTACAGCCATGAGCTGGCTCCCACGGACTTCGCCGCCACCCACAACGGCTACGTGCAGGGCAAGCCCACCGACTACAACCGCGACGTGGCGCTGGATGTGACACAGCTGCTCGCCTTCTTGCAATCCACCCAGCCCAAGGCAGTAGACACGCTGGAACTGGCGGCGGACGGCATCAAGCGCACTCAGTTCCTGCACCGGTTGCAAGGTGAGATCACCAAGCGCGGTGTGGTGGATGTGCTTCGCAAGGGGGTTAGCCACGGCCCCGTACACGTCGATCTCTACAAGCTGCTACCCACGCCGGGCAACGCAGCAGCAGCAGACGCCTTCGGCAAGAACATCTTCAGCGTTACCCGACAGGTACGCTACAGCAACGAATCCGGCAACGAGTTAGACTTGGCCATCTTCATCAACGGTCTGCCGGTGCTGACTTTCGAGTTGAAGAACTCGCTGACCAAGCAGACCCTGGCCGACGCCATCGTCCAGTACCAGACCACGCGCAGCCCGCAGGAGCTGCTGTTCCAGTTGGGGCGTTGTGTGGCGCACATTGCAGTGGATGATGTGGAGGCTGCGTTCTGTACCGAGCTGAAGGGCAAGGCCTCGTGGTTCCTGCCATTTAACCAGGGCTGGAACAGCGGCGCTGGCAACCCACCCAATCCGGATGGTCTGAAGACTGATTACCTATGGAAGCAGGTGCTGACTCGCGAGTCGCTGGCCAACATCATCGAGAGCTACGCGCAGGTGGTAGAAGAGGAAGAAGTGGACGCTGGCGGCAAGAAACGCAAGAAGCGCAAGCAGATCTTCCCACGCTTCCATCAGTTGCGCACGGTGCGAGCCCTTCTGCGCCTCGCCCATGCGGATGGGGTGGGTAATCGTTACCTAATCCAGCATTCGGCAGGAAGCGGCAAGAGCAACACCATTGCCTGGCTGGCGCACCAGTTGGTGGAGCTGCGCCGCAAGGACGATCCGCTGACGGTGCAGTTCGACTCCATCATCGTCATCACCGACCGGCGTGCGTTGGACACACAGATCGCCCGCACCATCAAGGGTTATGACCATGTGGCGGCGATCTTCGGCCACTCCGACAACGCGCAGGAGCTGCGCGAGTATCTGCGCCGGGGCAAGAAGATCATCGTCACCACGGTGCAGAAATTCCCGTTCATCCTCGATGAGCTGGGCGACCTCTCAGGCAAGAGCTTCGCGCTGTTGATCGACGAGGCGCATTCCAGCCAAGGCGGCAAGACCACGGCGCGGATGCACGAAGCCCTCGGCGGCAAGGTTGCTGCGGAGGAGTTCGAGGAGGACAGCACGCAGGATGCAGTCAACGCGGAAATCGAGAAGCGTATTGCCTCGCGCAAACTGTTGGCCAACGCCAGCTACTTCGCGTTCACTGCCACACCTAAGAACAAGACGTTGGAGTTGTTCGGCGAGAAGACCCTGGTCGGTGACAAGGTGCAGTCCCGCTCGCCCGAAGAACTGACCTACACCACCAAGCAGGCGATCCAGGAGAAGTTCATCCTCGACGTGGTGGAGAACTACACCACCTACGACAGCTTCTATCAAGTGGCTAAGAGGGGTCCGCTTGGAAAACGGAAAATATCCTACGCTAAGCCTCTTTTTTGTACAGACTGACATCAACTGTGCGTAACGGTCGATATTTACCGGATCCCAGCTTAAGATTATTACGCCAGATGTAATCTCCGCTCAGGTTGATATGCTCCCAGCCCAGAGGGGACAGGTGAGAAACCAACGGCTCATTAATCTGGAGCCCCTTTCGTTTTAGTGATTCGATGGCCCTTTCTATATACACCGTGTTCCACAACGTGATCGCCGCAGTCAACAGCGTCAGCCCGCTGGCGCGATAGCTTTGATTTTCCAGCCCCCTGTCTCTTATTTCGCCCAACCGGTGCATAAAAACGGCCCGCGCAAGCGCATTGCGGGCTTCACCCTTATTTAAACCGGCTTGCACACGACGACGCAGGGCCGGATCGCGAAACCAGTCCAGCATAAACAACGTTCGCTCGATACGGCCAATTTCCCGTAACGCTTTTGCCAGGCCGTTTTGTTTGGGGTAGCTGGCCAACTTTTTTAACATCAGCGAGGCGGTTACCGTGCCCTGCTTGATCGAGGTCGCCAGGCGCAGTACCTCATTCCAGTGTGTCTCAATTTCTTTGAGATTCAGACTGGTCGTGGATATGATTGACTGAAGCCCAGAATATTTTTCCGCCTTTCCATGAATGAATAGCCGTTTGTCATGGAGATCCCGGATCCTTGGTGCAAATGCAAACCCAAGTAGATGCATTAGCGCAAAAACATGTTCAGTGAAACCCGCTGTATCGGTGTAATGCTCCGTAATTTCCAGGTCGCTTTCGTGATAGAGCAACCCATCCAGCACATGGGTAGAGTCCCTGACCCGGCTGATCACTTTGGTATAAAATGGGCTGTATTGGTCTGATATATGTGTATAAACCTGCACGCCGGGTTCCTGACCGTACTTTAAATTCACCTGTCCGGCATAGCGGCCATGACTTCCGACTCGAAAATTCTGGCCGTCGGAGGATGACGTTGTACCGTCCCCCCATGATGCTGCCAGTGGGCACTTTTTTTGTGCATTCACTAGTTCGGCAAGCGCGGCTGCATACGTTTCATCCCTGATGTACCATGCCTGAATGCTTTCCAGCGACGCTTTTGTGGTTCCCGGGCAGGATTCTGCCATTTTAGTCAGCCCCAGGTTGATACCATCTGCCAGGATGGTGGTCAGCAACAGCTTTTTGTCTTTTGGTCTGACGTGATTATTTTTGAGGTGAGTAAAGTGGCGGGTAAATCCCGTCCAACTGTCCACTTCATCTAATATCTCGGTAATTTTTGGGTGCGGCAGCATGCCGTAAACCAGGTCGGCAAACGGTGATACAATCGAAGGAACGCTGTTATCAAGAGGCGTGACCTTCACACCTTTGTCCGATATATCAACATCAGGCAAATCACCGGCAATCGCCATCGCATTGACCTCTTCCAGTCGCGACGCCAGCAGTGTCATACGGGAGTGAAGGTATTCCTGGCAGTCTGTCGGAATGGCAAGCTGTAACTGTTTCTCTTTGAGTGATTTTTCAAAATCAGCAGGAGGAATGAGGTAATCGTCAAAATTCCTGTAGCGTCGTGATCCTCTAACCCAGATATCACCAGATCGCAATGCGCCTTTCAGCTCATTCAGTACACAGAATTCATAATACCGGCGATCGATACCCGATGGCGTTATTACCAACTTTTTCCAGCTCTCAGGGATAAACTTTACTGGCGCTGTTGACGGAACCTTGCGGAGTTGTTTGCGGTACATTTCTCTGACGGTATCCAGCGCATCACCGAGTGGCAGTGCTGAAGGGGCTGCACTGAACTGCAATGCAGACAACATACGGGGCGCATATTTACGCAGCGTGCTGTATTTTTCGGTGATCAGATGAAGCGGATCAAAATTATCCTTTCGGGCCAGAAACTGTGTTTCCTCCAGACTGGTGATAAATTCCGGCCAGGGAAGTACGTCTTCTATCGCCGCCCAGGGATCTTCTCCTGACTCCCGTGCGTTTAGCAGCGCCTGCCCAACAGTAAGATATTGCCTTAACTTGCTCTGGATGAGTTTTCCTGTTTTCTGAAGCCGTTCGGCTTGTGTGCGCTTTGCCCTGCTGAACAAGCTACCCAGGATACGTTCGTGTAGTTCGATGATTTCATCGGTAAGCGTTGCCCTTGCTTCTGAGATAATACAAACCAGCACGGCATAACGACGTGTGCCGGAGAATTTTGCCAGGTCCCTGCTACTCATTTTCCGGCCTTCGCGAGCCAGTTTCAGCAGTCGGTTCTGGTGAACGGAAAGCGTAATACCTTCCGGCAGTGCCAACCCCTCAATGGCATTCAACCGATCAATATGTTGCAGCACGTTTTTACCGTTAATCTTACCCGGGGGCTGAAGCAGCCAGGCAAGACGGGAAAGTTGCTCATCACCTGATGCAAGCAGATTATCCAGTGCTGTTTTATGTCGTTGTTCCAGTTGCGTCGTCAGTGTAGAAAATACGGCTCTGTCTGCAAGTGTTGCGGCTTCAGCAAGGGTTCGCTCCATCACATCAACGGAAGGGAAAATAACGTTGTTGTTGTGCAACCAAGCGAGCATCTCTTCAGCAAGAATCAGGCCTTTGTCGGTCCGCATGGCGTGCGGATATAAATGGCGGATGCATGTTTTTTGCAATGACCTGTTGAAAGGCACTAATCCCAAGTAGCGATAGAGTTCGGCAAGATGCTCCCAACGGGTTTCCTCCCTCGTTGCGTACTCTCGCCATAAATCAGGTTGAAGTTTCAATCTCTCTGCCACTCTGGACATAACGCCATCGTGAGGGAGACTGTTTTTGTCTGGAGTAAAACCCGGCCCTCGCAGATAACAGAGTAAAACGGCAAAGCCCAGGCGGTTAGCGGGTCTCCGGTGTTTGTTGATGAGGACCAGATCCTGCTCACTTAAAAAGCACATCCTGGTTAGCAGAATGTCATCATCCGGCACAATCAGTAAGCGTTCTTTTTCATCACTGCTCAGTATCTGTCGCCGTGGCATAAATGCTCTCCCTGCATACGGACGCTGTCCGCTTGGACGTTCAAAATATACGCATCAAGAACATGCTTTGAGTTTAACAATGCGTATAACCGTTCGTTCTGAAACGCCACACAACCTTGCGGTATCACGGATGCTCTGCCTGTTTTTAACCCGAAGCTCTATGATTTTTTCATGCAATTGATGATCTGCCTGACGTCCCCGAAATTTACCGGCCACCTTGGCTTTCGCTATCCCTTCCTCTTGGCGCCGGCGACGATCCTGATAGTCTTTGCGAGCTATGGCGGCCAGCATATCAAGCATCATTCCGTTAATAGCCTTAAGTATTGCAAGGGTAAAGTCATCGCCAGCATGTGTTGCAAGAGCCATATGGCTCGTTGGGAGGTCAAGACTGACAACCACAAGGTGTTTTTCCTGGATAAGATGCTTTAGTTTTTGCCAGCCCTCTTCATCCAGGCGCGAAAGGCGATCAACCTGCTCGATGAGAATAATGTCACCAGGTGCAGCATCATCAAGTAACCGTAAAAGTTCTGGCCGTTGAAGTGATGCCCCGGATACATTTTCGGTGTACCAACTGGCCAGCCGAAATCCTTTTTCTTCAACAAAGGCTTTCATCCGATTTTTTGCTCGGAGAGCATCCTGTTCTTTTGTTGATGCGCGGAGGTAACCATGAATGTACATTTTTCACCCATTTATGACGTTTAAGTGATGATCATAATGTACGTGACAGATAGGTGATGATCCAAGGGGAAAATGGCGACACTTTAGGCTATGACACTGGGGTATACATTAATGGCACATTTAATCCATGATTGACCCTGTTTCAGTTTCGTTTATAGTAAGACGCTGTTTGCCTTGGCAGACTCCGCGGCCAGCCTTGAATATCTTCATCTGGTTTATCTGATCCCTGAAGGTGTACACACCGACCATCAAGGAGTAATAAAAACTACCATGCATATGACGCCACCCTGAGTTTTCCCCTTCTCTGTCGTTCTGAGTAACCCTCAGCGCGCACTCTTTAACATCCCGTCTGCGGATGTGCTTTACCGTATCTAAATTTTTTGCCCTTTACGGGCTGACTGTATTCAAAAACTGAGAAACGACTATGTTGCTGTCCTCGACGCGTAAGGACTGGCTGGGTAACGTCCGTGGAGACGTCCTCGCCGGTATTGTTGTCGCGCTCGCGCTTATCCCTGAAGCGATCGCCTTTTCCATCATCGCTGGTGTTGACCCGCAAGTTGGGCTCTACTCTGCGTTTTGTATCCCGCTGATAATCGCCATCTGTGGTGGTCGTCCAGGGATGATATCTTCGTCAACCGGTGCTATGGCATTGCTGATGGTCACCCTAGTGAAGGACCACGGCTTGCAGTATTTACTGGCAGCCACCGTTCTTACAGGTGTGATTCAGCTTATTGCGGGCTATCTGAAGCTTGGAAGCCTGATGCGCTATGTTTCCCGCTCGGTAGTTACCGGTTTTGTTAATGCGCTGGCGATCCTCATTTTCATGGCGCAGTTGCCGGAGTTGACCAACGTCACCTGGCACGTTTACGCCCTGACGGCGGCCGGTCTAGGCATTATTTATCTGTTCCCGTACCTCAATAAAACCATCCCCTCGCCGCTGGTCTGCATCGTCGTGCTGACCGGGATCTCCATGTGGCTGCATCTGGACGTACGCACTGTCGGCGACATGGGTAAGTTGCCGGACAGCCTGCCAGTATTTCTGTTACCCGATGTACCTCTCAATCTCGATACCCTATTAATCATTCTGCCTTATTCCGCCGGCCTTGCCGTGGTGGGGCTGCTTGAGTCAATGATGACCGCGACTATTGTGGATGACATGACCGATACACCGAGCGACAAGAACCGGGAATGCAAAGCACAGGGTATCGCCAACATTGGCGCCGCATTTATTGGCGGTATGGCTGGGTGCGCGATGATCGGTCAGTCGGTGATCAACGTGAAATCTGGGGGGCGTGGCCGCCTCTCCGCACTCACTGCGGGCGTTGTCCTGCTTTGTATGGTGGTTTTCCTGCGTGACTGGGTCTCACAAATCCCAATGGCGGCCCTGGTCGCGGTCATGATCATGGTCTCTATCGGTACCTTCTCCTGGGGGTCGATCGCTAACTTACGCAGCCATCCACTGTCAACCAGTGTCGTCATGCTGGCCACCGTGGTGGTAGTGGTCGCCACGCATAATCTGGCGTATGGCGTCTTAACCGGCGTTCTGATTGCCTCATTGAACTTTGCCACCAAAGTGGCCCGTTTTATGGCGGTGTCGTCCGAACTTAAAGCGTCAACGCGGATCTACACCGTAGCCGGTCAGGTGTTCTTTGCTTCTGCCGATCGGTTCATGAGCCACTTCGATTTTCGCGAAGCGGTGGAGCACGTAGTCATTGACGTCTCACATGCCCATTTCTGGGATATTACGTCGGTCAGCGCACTCGACAGGGTGGTTATTAAGTTCCGCCGTGAAGGCACGAACGTGGAAATCCGTGGAATGAATCAGGCTACCCGCACAATTGTTGACCGCTTCGGGGTGCATGACAAACCTGAAGAAGTGGAAAAATTAATGGGCGGCCATTAACAGTCAGGAGAACAGAGATGAACAATACCGTTATTGCCTGCGTTGACGGCTCACCGTCTACCCGACCTGTGTGCGAATACGCGGCCTGGGCCGCCAATCTGCTGGATGCGCCGCTGTCCCTGCTGCACGTACTGGAGAAAGACGTACATCCTGCCGTGTCAGATTTGACCGGAAGTATCGGCATTGATAGCCAGGCGCATCTCACCGAAGAGTTGGTGAAAGTTGAAGGAGAGCGTAACCGATTATTAATGGCACAGGGCAAAGCCATACTGGCTAGCTGTGCGAAGTTGCTGAATGATGCTGGTCATGCTGATGTTCAATTACTGCAAAAACATGGCGCGTTGGATGAAATCCTGGCTGATTTAGGGGATGTTCGCCTGATGGTGCTGGGCCGCCGTGGAACGCAGAACCCGGTTGGCAGCCACCTGGAAAGCATTATTCGCCTGCAGAAAAAACCGGTACTTATCGTGCCGGAGGCTTATTCTCCACCATCCAAAGTTATGTTCGCCTATGATGGCAGCGATGAGAGTCGCAAAAACCTGACGCGCCTGACACTTAGCCCGCTACTCAATGGCCTGGTTTGCCACCTCGTGATGGTTAAGGGGGATACACGAGCCTTGCAGGAAGCACAGAGTGTGCTGCAAGCAGCTGGCATCGCGACCGAAAGCCACCTACTGGAAGGTACATCCGTTGCTGAGGCGCTCTGCCGTCACGCTAATGAAAACGACATTAACCTGATTGTGATGGGTGCCGGTAATGACTCCAACTTACTGATAGTGTTTTATGTTCAGATAATGCCCGATGACTTTGTCATGCAGCTCCACCGATTTTGAGAACGACAGTGACTTCCTGCCCAGCCTTGCCAGATGTTGCCTCAGATTCAGGTTATGCCGCTCAATGCGCTGCGTATATCGCTTGCTGATAACGTGCAGTTCTCCCTTCAGGCGTGATTCATAAAGCGGCCAGCCATCCGTCATCCATACCACGACCTCAAAGGCCGACAGCAGGCCCAGAAGACGCTCCAGCGTGGACAACGTGCGTTCACCGAATACGTGCGCCACAACCGTCCTCCGTATCCTGTCATACGCGTAAAACAACCAGCGCTGGCGTGATTTAGCGCCGACATAACCCCACTGTTCGTCCATTTCCGCGCAAACAATGACGTCACTGCCCGGTTGTATGCGTGAGGTTACCGACTGCGGTCTGAGTTTTTTAAGTGACGTAAAATCGTGTTGAGGCCAACGCCCATAATGCGTGCACTGGCGCGACATCCGACGCCATTCATGGCCATATCAATGATTTTCTGATGCGTACCGGGTTGAGAAGCGGTGTAAGTGAACTGTAGTTGCCATGTTTTACGGCAGTGAGAGCAGAGATAGCGCTGATGTCCGGCAGTACTTTTACCGTTACGCACCACGCCTTCAGTAGCTGAACAGGAGGGACAGCTGATAGAAACAGAAGCCACTGGAGCACCTCAAAAACACCATCATACACTAAATCAGTAAGTTGGCACCATTACCTGTTATCCCGCTTGCTCTGCACCAGACTGATAAACTCCAGGGTTCGGCCAAGACGCTTGTTATCGACAATCGCGCCCTGGTCGATTTCTGACAGTCGGTCGTAGGTAGAGTAGGGAAGTAGCGTACCGTTCAGGCGCAGCTCTTTTCTGCCATCAGGATAGTGATACACATCGATATATTTACCTATTGCACGGCGACTCAGTTCGCTGTCTTCAATCAGGTACAACATTTTATCATATTGTATCGTCAACGATTTTGAGACTTTACGTTTTTCACGAACAGTGAAAATAAGCCCCAGGTCCTCATCATGTTCTACAGCACGGTGTACGTCAAAATCATGTCGCGGTACTTTGCCAAAACGGCGGTTATAGTCAGCCATATAGGCCTCAGCGAAGTCATTTGCAGCCTCCATTGAACAAATGCCCTGTAACCGCAGCTCTTTGACCAGACGATCCTGTAAAGTGAGGTGAGCTCGTTCTACACGCCCTTTGGCGGGACTGGTTTCTGCACAGATAGTCTGGATGTTCAGTTCATGCATGGCTCGCCCAAACTGAGTATGCCCGTCTCCGCCTGTGGCGTGTTTATTGTTAACACGAAAAACACCGGCTTTATCGCTGTACAGTGCCAGCGGTTTACCATGCTTATCGATATAGCGCCGCGTGGCTTCGAAGTAAGAAAACGTGGACTCCGATTTAACAAACAACAGTTCCATCAGTTTGCTGGTTGCATCATCAACATAGACCAGCGCGGTGCAGGCCGGGCCACGGCCTTCAAACCAGTCGTGATCACAGCCATCTATTTGTATCAGCTCACCAGTACACGGACGCCGGTACCGTGGTTGAGGGATCCTTGCGGCACGTTGTTTACGGGGAACCCATAAGCCAGCCCGCACCATGATGCGCCGGACAGTTTCTTTGCCAAGAAACAGTCCGTGGAGTTCTTCGAGCTTTTCACGCGCCAGAGTCGGACCGAAATCAGCATAACGCGTCTTGATCAGTTCCAGAGCCTGATCTGCGAGCCCGGGTGGCAACTGGCGGTTACCACGCATGCCACATCGTCTGCTGGCCATACCAAGCGGTCCGCCTTCACGGTAACGGGCAAGAAGTCTGCGGCATTGCCTGTCGCTGATACCGAGGTGCTCGGCCGCACGGCGCGTTGTGATGCGACGTTCAATGACGTCCTGTATAATCTTGATCCGGTTGATCTCTTTCAAAGTAAACACTCCTGAGCTTTCTGCGCTCATGATATGCCTCCCGGTAGTTTAAACGGACCAGTGAAGCTTACCATAGCGCGGACATCTGAATTGAGCCACAGGCGGACATTACTATTGAGCCATTACAAGTTTTGTCAAGGCTCAATTGAAATGTCCGTTATCCAGCTCAATTAAAATGACCACTTTGATCTCTCATTCTCTTTACTGATAGACTTTCCTCCGACTGAAACAACAGGATGATTGAGCCCATGCTTCGATACGAGTTAACGCCGAACAATGCAGGTTTTATACTGTGGGGAGATTCAGAAGCCCTGAATGAATTACATGAACTCATTCATTACATCGTGGATGAAAGCCCACTGATTAAAGTTAAAGACGGATTTATGTTATCCCTTGCCTATGATATTCGTAAAGCACGGGAAGGTAATCGTCGTGTTGAGCAACATCAGTATGATCAACATGATACATATAAGCTTTATGGTGTTGAGCTTTTATGGCCTCTGGTCCTGGTACAGTCCTCAATACTCAGAAACTCAATGGGTTATATTCAGACAGACAAAAACCAGCTGTCTGTCATGTATGCCTTTGAATACCTGATAGAATCAGCATTAACAGAGTCTGAGAGAACAACGTCGAATGATATTATGCTAACAGTAAAATATGCATCAGACTCTGATTTTAATTTCATTGAGGATAATATTGACAGCAGGTGCTGCTATTTTATCAGCCTATCTCCGGAGCAAAGAAAAAAGCAGTTAATCAGTATTGTTCGTTCTTTTCATTCATTATGGGGTAAGTATGCCCGTGAAAAGCAGGACATAAAGATGCTGAACGAAATGAATAATACATCATGGGTCTGGCCGGACAATATCAACTGGTGAGCAACCACTGTCCGGCCAGTGAGTACCATCAGCGGGCTCTTTTACCAAAAATGTCCTCTGAACGTGACTGAAGCTGTTTGAGTGCTTCGAGCATGTCATCATTATCCAGTGAGCGCTGGGATTTCTTCCCTTCCTGCTTTGGCCGTCGTCGGGAAGGGCCATCTCCAGCGGGAATTGACTGAGAGCGCGTGTTATCCCGCTTGCTCTGCACCAGACTGATAAACTCCAGGGTTCGGCCAAGACGCTTGTTATCGACAATCGCGCCCTGGTCGATTTCTGACAGTCGGTCGTAGGTAGAGTAGGGAAGTAGCGTACCGTTCAGGCGCAGCTCTTTTCTGCCATCAGGATAGTGATACACATCGATATATTTACCTATTGCACGGCGACTCAGTTCGCTGTCTTCAATCAGGTACAACATTTTATCATATTGTATCGTCAACGATTTTGAGACTTTACGTTTTTCACGAACAGTGAAAATAAGCCCCAGGTCCTCATCATGTTCTACAGCACGGTGTACGTCAAAATCATGTCGCGGTACTTTGCCAAAACGGCGGTTATAGTCAGCCATATAGGCCTCAGCGAAGTCATTTGCAGCCTCCATTGAACAAATGCCCTGTAACCGCAGCTCTTTGACCAGACGATCCTGTAAAGTGAGGTGAGCTCGTTCTACACGCCCTTTGGCGGGACTGGTTTCTGCACAGATAGTCTGGATGTTCAGTTCATGCATGGCTCGCCCAAACTGAGTATGCCCGTCTCCGCCTGTGGCGTGTTTATTGTTAACACGAAAAACACCGGCTTTATCGCTGTACAGTGCCAGCGGTTTACCATGCTTATCGATATAGCGCCGCGTGGCTTCGAAGTAAGAAAACGTGGACTCCGATTTAACAAACAACAGTTCCATCAGTTTGCTGGTTGCATCATCAACATAGACCAGCGCGGTGCAGGCCGGGCCACGGCCTTCAAACCAGTCGTGATCACAGCCATCTATTTGTATCAGCTCACCAGTACACGGACGCCGGTACCGTGGTTGAGGGATCCTTGCGGCACGTTGTTTACGGGGAACCCATAAGCCAGCCCGCACCATGATGCGCCGGACAGTTTCTTTGCCAAGAAACAGTCCGTGGAGTTCTTCGAGCTTTTCACGCGCCAGAGTCGGACCGAAATCAGCATAACGCGTCTTGATCAGTTCCAGAGCCTGATCTGCGAGCCCGGGTGGCAACTGGCGGTTACCACGCATGCCACATCGTCTGCTGGCCATACCAAGCGGTCCGCCTTCACGGTAACGGGCAAGAAGTCTGCGGCATTGCCTGTCGCTGATACCGAGGTGCTCGGCCGCACGGCGCGTTGTGATGCGACGTTCAATGACGTCCTGTATAATCTTGATCCGGTTGATCTCTTTCAAAGTAAACACTCCTGAGCTTTCTGCGCTCATGATATGCCTCCCGGTAGTTTAAACGGACCAGTGAAGCTTACCATAGCGCGGACATCTGAATTGAGCCACAGGCGGACATTACTATTGAGCCATTACAAGTTTAGTTCGTGTAATCTATCTTATGTTAAATTTAGTCCGTCGTTCATTTATTTTATACCCGACCGCAGACTACGATTAGTCATACACAGATATACTCTTTCATTTAGTTTAAAAAAAACGCTCCCTATCAGGAGCGTAAGCCAGTGACTTCGGCGTCAAATGAGGGTCTAACAAGTGGAGCTGCGGGTTAATTCTGGGTGATCTGACTACGATGCTTATCAGCCTGCTGCTGGTGAACAACGGAAGACTGACCATTATTCGCCTTCTCATGCACAGCTGCGGCCTTCTCATGCTCGCTCATTTCAGAAAATGACTTTGCTGTTTCGTTGGTAGCTCCTGGTTTAGCTTTCATCATTTTTTTATGCATTTCAGCCATGTCCTGGTGGGCAGCAGAATTGCTGTTTTGCATCATGTCATGGGACATTGCGGCCTGATCGTGACTGCTCATATCCATCATTGTCATGCTGTCTCCCTGAATTGCACTTTTTTCAGCAGATGACTGCATCTGGTGGGCAGGTGCCTGTGCATTATTTACCTGGTCATGCATGTTCATTGTCTCTGCAGCCATGGCAGATGAAGCGGCAGCCATAATGGCAACAAATGATACAAGGATCTTTTTCATGGTTGGGTCTCCGGTGTTTACATCCCCAAACAATCAACGGCTTATGACAGAGAAAGCATTTGATCTCAGGGCGGGTTATTCATCACTCCAGGAACCAGGTGATTGCGTTATCACCCTGCTCCTGATTTATGAATGATTATAAAAAACCGCATCTGTTTATCGCGTGACTGGATGATGACAATTTTGTCACCTTCCAGGTTTCTCCTGAATAACGGGGTTAATCCATTAACAGGCGCACTTTGAACACAATTTCCCGCCCCTGCTGTTCTGCTGACAGCTCGCCGCCGTGAGCATGAATGATTGACCTCGTTATTGATAACCCCAGCCCCGCGCCTTCCGTGTTGTGGACCCGTGATGAGTCTGCGCGATAGAACCGGTCAAACAAACGTTCAAGATTAGCGGGAACCGGGCCAGACATCGTATTCGTAATCATCACGTTCACACAGTCACTGTCATGCTCAAGGCGTATCGCTGTACAGGTGTTATCGGGAGAATACTTGATTGCATTCGAAAGCAGGTTACTGAAAGCACGCCGCAGCATGTCGCTGTCTCCGGCAATAACCCCTTCACCTTCAACCGTGATTGTCTTTCCTGTCTCGTCTGCAAGGGGCTCGAATAACTCACGTAATTCATTCAGTTCGGCGGCCAGATCCACATCATGTTTATCCAGCTGCAGCAGACCATGCTCTGAACGTGCCAGAAAAAGCATGTCACTGGTCATTCGTGACAACCTTTTCAGTTCTTCCAGGTTAGCGAATAAAATTTCGCGGTAATGCGAAACATCCCTTTCCTTAGCCAGTGCAAACTGCGTCTGCATCATCAGATTACTGACCGGTGTGCGCAGCTCATGCGCGATGTCAGACGAGAAATCTGACAGTTTCCGGAATGAACCCTCCAGGCGATCGAACATGTTATTGAATTCCTGCATGGTCTCTGAGATTTCCGGCGGAGCCAGATCGGGATTAAGACGCTGATCCAGGCTGTGCACGGTCATGGAGGAAGCCAGACTGGTCATTTCCCGTAACGGTTTCAGACCAATGCGTGTGGTCAGCCAGCCCAGAAAAACAGAAATAAAAACCAGACCGATATTGAACCAGAACAGCCAGGTACTGAGCTTATCCATAAACAGGGTGTGATACCCGGTATCCGTGGCAACCGTAACGATGAAATGTTTGCTTTTACCCTGTTCCGGCGTCACGGCAACCCGCCGCGAGATACTGCGGTATACGGTGTTATTTTCTTCCGTCTGGATCATATAGTCGAGAATATCCCCCGACTTATTTAGCAGGACCGCTGGAACAACAGAATTTTTGGCATACAGT
This sequence comes from Enterobacter cloacae complex sp. ECNIH7, assembly GCF_002208095.1. Lineage (NCBI taxonomy): Bacteria > Pseudomonadati > Pseudomonadota > Gammaproteobacteria > Enterobacterales > Enterobacteriaceae > Enterobacter > Enterobacter cloacae complex sp. ECNIH7. The sequence continues at coordinate 22,620 of NZ_CP017991.1, read as the reverse complement.
TCCACCAGTTTTTCATTTTCCATATTTTTTATAGAAATGAATAAGCCATTGTGCCCCACCATCGCATCGTTTATTTTTTCTGATAATGACTTAATATCCGTTTTGTTCCTGAACGTCTCTGTTTTAAGAAACTCTTCGGTGAGCTGAAGTTTACCAGTCAGAAAATCGCGATCCTGATTATCGAAATAGCCATTAAGGGTGCTAATCAGGATAAAACTTGATAACCACCATACCGTAAGCATCACTGCAGAAAAAATCAGGCTCAGGCGTGTGGTCAGGGAAATTTTGAACCTCACTCTTCTCTGATCTCCAGGACATATCCGGCACCGCGAACGGTATGGATCAGTTTTGGTTCAAAGTCATCATCAATTTTACTTCTCAGACGTCTCACGGCGACATCAATCACATTCGTATCACTGTCAAAGTTCATATTCCAGACCAAGGACGAGATAAGACTCCTGGGTAACACTTCTCCGGTGCGTTGCAACAGCAACTCAAGCAGAACGTATTCTTTACCGGTGAGATGGATCTTCTTCCCCGAACGGATCACGGTTCGGCGCACCATATCAACGGTCATATCGGCGATGGTGCAAACCGTTGCGGACTGCGAGCGTGCCCGCCGCAGTAAGGTTCTTACACGTGCAACCAGCTCCGTAAAATCGAAGGGCTTAATCAGGTAGTCATCTGCACCAAGCTCCAGTCCTTTCACTTTGTCCCGCACGTTGTCTTTTGCGGTTAAAAACAGGACCGGTTCTTCGTGCCCGGACTTCCTCAGTGCGCTGATGATTTGCCACCCGTCGAGGAAAGGCAGCATCACGTCCAGTATTATCAAATCATACTGTCCCTTCGACGCGGCCCCAAGACCATCGCGGCCATTATTAAAGAGATCGGCCTGATAGCCTTCCTCAACCAGTCCCTGCTGCAGGTAACGACCTGTTTTTTGTTCGTCTTCAACGATTAAAATACGCTGCATGGTCAACTCGCTGATATGAAAGTAAAAATCTCACGCGTGAGCGTTGGTTGTCCCTTAGCTGACCTGAGACGGAGCAAGCATTCCGAGCCACGCTACGGCACCCAGAATGATAATCGCAACAACGAATTCTGTCAGGATGCTGTTTCGCATCAGGGCAACGCTGCGATCATAATTCCCTTCCCTGACCATAACTTCAAGCCGGGGACCCAGGTGAAACCGGTTTGCTGCAGCCAGAAGAAGCATCAGAACAAACAGAGCCGTCTTAGCAAGCAATATTCCCCCCCAGGAGCTGTTGAATAAGGGGGTTAAGTTACCTTCAGCAATATACAGATAGTTGACCATCGCACTCAGGATCAGGGCTACAACAATCACCGTACCTGCCGTGGCAAATTTTGCCAGGGAGTCAGATATCACAATGACGCTCTGTGCATTGTGCGCGTTTCTGCGCATCAGCAGGATAGCAAATGCAACCAGAGCACCTGTCCAGGCACCTGCAGCGCCGAGATGAGTCAGATCGCTCAGTAAATGGAGATAGTAATGCAGACCGTCATGCATGACGGCGTGTCCTCCCCAGGCAAGTGTAGCCAGCGCCACGCCCCCACTCATCGTCATCAGCAGGCAGGACAATAGTCTCTTGTTAGTGTAAAGGAACAAAGCACCGAGAGTGATAAACAGTGCACAAAGTCTGACAATCCAGCTAATACCTACATCAGTTTCTTCTATAACCATCTCGATAATATGGATGGATAATTCCCTGAGATCAGTTACTCCGCTCATGGCATTAGATACCAGGAGCATATTAATGCCAGTAAGAATGATGCCTGCAACAACAGCAAAGGTTATAAACGACCTGAAATTAGTCAGGTTATACGTTTCATGTCTGACACCACTTAATCCATATATCTGAAAAAATGGCAATCCAAATATTACCATCAAATCAAGATAAAGAAGAAAACGAATAACAATCATAATCAGGTCGTTCATAATATTACTTCACTGTAAAGGTGTAATTACCGGTAATAGGGTGCGTATCTGAAGAAACTGCGCGCCAGTCAACACGATAAGTGCCAGCGGGTAAAGGTTCTCGCGGAATAATGACCATCGATTTAGGGTCAGCGCCTGGTGCCACTTTTGCCGCGACCGGCATCGGAGAATGTGATGACATACCTTTCATACCCGTCATCGTTAATTTTGCACCTGAGAATTTCACGGTCAGATCTTCCGAGAAATTAAGCTGAATCTTATCCGGGGCCGCTACGGCCGAATCAGCCTGTGGCACAGAGCTTTTTAATTCCGGATGGGCCATAGCAGAAAAAGCGACGCCCATAACCAGGCCACCTGTAAGAATGGCTTTATGTAAAATCGACATATTATTTACCTGTTTAGTTTAGTGTTTTAAGTCAACGCATTAAAACCAGATTCTGGCTCCCGCCAGGAATACTACCTGATGGTCTTTCTCACCCTCTCTTTTCGCCATATCGGACGTTTTCCCGTAAAGCTGATTCCAGGAGACGCCTATATAGGGTGCAAACTCACGGCGTATTTCGTAGCGCAGCCGAAGGCCCAGCTCTGTGTCAGCTAATCCTCTGCCGCGCTCCCGCGATTCATCATCCTGACTGTAGAGATTTACCTCATAGGATGGCTGGAGTATGAGCCGGTTAGTCAGTAAAACGTCGTATTCTCCCCCCAGACGGAGGGCTGCTTTTCCGTCATTACTGACAAAAGCCGTAATTTCAGACTCAAAATTATAGAGCGCGAGCCCCTGAAAACCGACAGCAGCCCAGGTCTGGGCTGAAGCAGGTCTGAAATCCTGTCTTACACCCGCAACCAAATCCCACCAGGGGCCAACCGCATGCCCCCAGAGTAGCTGGGCTTCTGCCGTCTCCGTTTTCCCCCCGCTTCGTTCGCCTTCACTCTTTAGCCAGAGCCGGTCAGTGTCGCCTCCAATCCAGCTGTTAACACTCCAGCTGAAATTATTGGTGTTATCCGACCGTTGCCATTCCAGTTGATCCAGCAAGACCAGATAATTAATCGCACTGTCGTGAATCGCATGCCCCGGTAAATTGCCGAATGCAGCCTTCCGGTCGGCATCGGTAACAGGCGGAATTGGCGTTCTGCTCTCAGTTACAATGGGCTCCATTGACGTCATCTCAGTGAAATTCTCATCTACCGGCATCTGCATGGAAGACATGTCGTGCCCGGCATGAGGATCTGCAGAGACGGAGCCCGCCGCAATAGAAAACGGTGAGGTAAACAAACCAGCGACCAGAACAGTTATGGCCTTAAAACTTCTCTTCATTCGCATCATTCCTCCACCCGGACTTCACGAAACATTCCCATTTCCATGTGATAGAGCAAATGGCAGTGATACGCCCAGCGGCCAAGCGCATCTGCTGTCACTCTGTAACTGCGTTTTGTACCAGGGGGAATATCTATTGTGTGTTTACGAACCATGAAATTACCGTTTTCATCTTCCAGATCGCTCCACATACCATGCAGGTGAATGGGGTGAGTCATCATGGTATCGTTGACCAGAGTGATCCTGAGTCGCTCACCGTATTTCAGCAGCACCGGTGCGGCATCTGAAAACTTGATTCCGTTAAATGACCAGGCAAACTTTTCCATGTGACCGGTTAAATGCAGTTCTATGGTGCGGCCAGGTTCACGTCCGTCAGGATCCTCAAAGCGGCTTTTCAAATCCGCGTACGTGAGAACCTTTCTTCCGTTATTTCGAAGACCGATACCCGGATCGTTTAATTTCGGAGAGACGCTCATCGCCTGCATATCAACCAGTGGGTTACCCGTTTCTGACGCAGGATGACTTTGCATACCCGGCATTCCGGCCATCTGGGAATGATCCATACCAGTCATGCTGCTGTGATCCATGGGTGCGGAGGATGTCCCGCTATCCGCAAGCTCAGCACCGTCCATAGACATCATCTCTCCGCTGTTATTCATGCCCCCCATCTGGCTGTGGTCCATTCCTGCCATATCATGCCCCATTCCTCCCATACCCATATCTTCCATGGTCAACAGAGGACGTGGATCCAGGGCGGGAACGGCAGCACTTAACCCCTCTCTCGTGGCCAGTGTCCCCCGAGCGTAGCCGGTCCTGTCCATGGATTGTGCGAAGATGGTATAGGCCTCACCCTGAGGCTCCACAATGACATCATAGGTTTCGGCAACGGCAATCCTGAATTCGTCAACGGTAACCGGGTTTACATACTGGCCATCTGCAGCCACGACCGTCATTTTCAGCCCGGGGATGCGGATATCGAAATAGGTCATTGCCGAACCGTTGATAAACCGTAAGCGTATCTTTTCACCGGGACGGAACAGCCCGGTCCAGTTTTTCAGCGGGGCCTGACCGTTCATGAGATAGGTGTAGGTGTAGCCACTGACATCCGCGAGGTCAGTCGGATTCATTTTCATTTCAGCCCACATTTTCCGATCGGCAATAGTGGCTGACAGCCCCCTGGTATTCACGTCGCGGAAAAAAGAGCCAATGGTTGGTTTATTGAAATTGTAGTAATCCGACTGTTTTTTTAATTTTTTCAGAAGACTGTGAGGATTTTCATCGGTCCAGTCAGACAACATGACCACGTGCTCACGATCGTAAGCAAACGGTTCCGGCTCCCTGGCATCGATGATAATGGCACCGTATACCCCCTCCTGTTCCTGCAGACCGGAATGGCTGTGGTACCAGTAAGTCCCGTTCTGCTTAACCTTAAAGGTGTAAACGTAGGTATCATCAGGCTCTATGCCCCTAAAACTCAGCCCCGGAACACCATCCATATTGGCTGGAAGAATAATGCCGTGCCAGTGAATGGACGTCTGTTCATTAAGACGGTTCTTGACCTTCAGGGTAATGGTGTCACCTTCTTTCCAGCGAAGAACGGGCCCCGGCAGGCCTCCATTGATTGTTTTGGCCTGACGCTCACTGCCAGTGATATTGACGGCCGTTTCACCAATGGTCAGGTCAAACTGAGTACCCTGCAGGGATGCGGCAACTGGCAGGCTCAGACTGGAACGCGCATTGAAACTCCATACGCCAAGACTTCCGGCTACGCCAGAGAGGGTTAATCCCTTCAGGAAAGTTCGTCGAGACGTTTTCAACAGCATGCGCGTTCCCTTATTTAAAGTATGGTTACTGACAAAGTTCGAGAACCGATTTAAATTAAATTTCTGGTTCATCCTCTTACAATGAAATGAAGCTAGCACACCTTAAGAAACAAATTCATTACAATCGTGTAATGTACGTAGCTGTATTACATTTACGTCATCTTCACCACAGATTGATTATTTTTATATATGATCGTGATGACATCTTTTATGTACCTAAGAAGGTAATCACACATGAATATATTAATCACTACCACTGCGTTTACAGCTTTATTTTGTGGGGCAGTTTTTGCCAAGTCCAGTGATATTGCCCATGAAGCACATCGATTCGTGAACAATGCCTCAGCCGTCAGTCATGTTAATTCCTCGACGCATGAAAACTTGCCGGGCAGGATTAATAAAAAGAGCACGCCATCATTCTCTGAAATGAATGAACATGAAAGGGCCATTGTTGCGCATTCATTTATGAACAACAGCGCGTCCTATGCACATCAAAAAATGATTGAGGAACATAAAAAAATGCTGTCCGGGAGTGACGCAAATTCAGAGACATCATCTTCTTCTTTTAACGAACTGAATGCCGGAGAGAAAGCCGCCCTCGTGCATGAGCAGGTCAATAATGCCGCTGCGGAAGCTCATCAGACGCAGGCAAGAAAGCTTCGTGGGCTGGATTCGTCCAGGTAAAGGCAGGTGGGTTAGTGCTTAGCGTCAGGTGCGCAGCAGGGTTTCACTGACGGGTTACGTCGCAGGACATGAGCTTCATATTGCTCTGCCGTAACCTGTTTCAGACCCGTTAATCATCACCGCCGGGCTGGTCATACACTTCCCAGAGCTTCAGGAGCAAACGGGAAACAAGATATGTTACAAAAATGACGACCATCAACGGTGCTCCCGATTAACTGGCAGATGACACTCCTCCTGAAAACCCCTAGCATACGCCGCAGTGTTCATGCTAACGGCGAATTCCAGTAAATGTATTCTACCGATGTCGTAAAAGAAAATGCTTACCTTTCAGCCACCCGCTCGGGGCTGGAATCGAACGAGATCGCTATCCTTCAGCGCTCTTTGCCTTCCCGCTTTAATCTTCGGCATTTGAAAAAAAATGAATCATTAAAACTCGTACTGCAAAAGAAAGCGGGAAAATCACGTGTAGTGGCTTATAAATTTACGTCCGGCTCATTTAATTACACGGCGTATCGTATATCAGACAAAAAGTTCTATAATCTTTCCGATACTTCCGGGAAAGGCAGTCTCGATTATCCGTTACCAGCCACAGCAAGACTCAGTTCACCTTTCAATCCTGCAAGACTTAACCCGGTATCGGGAAAAGTGAGTCCCCATAATGGCATTGATTATTCCATGCCCATGAACACGAAAATAGTCAGCGTCATCGACGGAAAAATCACCCGGGCCGAATACAACAGTACCATGGGATATTTTGTTGAAGTAACGGGAAAAGCCGGTGTTAAAACTCGCTATCTCCACCTCAATAAAATACTCGTTACTAAAGGGGCCAGAGTTACCCGGGGAGGTGCTATTGCGTTATCCGGTAACAGCGGACGTTCATCCGGTCCTCATTTACATTACGAGCTGGTCATCAATAACAATCCTGTTAATTCACTGGCGTTCCGGGCATCGGCACCCGCTGATAACAAACTCGAACAGCATGCCTTTGCGCATGCCAGAGACTACGAACGATACCTGGACTGATAACGGGACCGCGACGCGGCCCCGTTTGCCGGATTAATTTTTTTTATCGTTTTCACTTCCGTGATGTTGGTGATCCCCATGCCCTCCGTGGCCGTGGAAAAGATGCATTAGCGGGCAGACCAGCAATAACAGATATGGCCAGTAACCTGCCACATGTGACCAGTGTTCTCGCAGGAGGGCAAATGCCGCGATCGCGGCGACAGCAATAAGCGCATAGGTGGTACTTTTCATACTGGACTCCTTCTGTTCATAACAGACCCTTCACTCAGTGTTATTTCCCGAGCCTGACACTTTTCAGACGCAACGCATTCACAATGACGCTGACGGAAGAAAGAGCCATGGCCGCCGCCGCAATAACTGGCGACAGCAGTATTCCATACACAGGATAAAGCAGGCCTGCAGCCACCGGCACACCAAGTGCGTTGTAGATAAATGCAAAAAACAGATTCTGTCGGATATTTTTCATGGTGATCTCTGACAGATGACGGGCCCTGTTCAGTATCATCAGGTCGCCTTTGAGAAGGGTGACTCCGGCACTTTCAATTGCCACATCTGTACCCGTTCCCATGGCTATACCCACGTCAGCCGCTGCCAGCGCCGGGGCATCATTCACACCGTCTCCGGCCATCGCAACCACATGACCAGACGCTTTCAGTCGGGTTATCACTGCTTTTTTGCCATCCGGCAGAATCCCGGCTTCAACATCCTCTATTCCCAGTTTTCGTGCGACGGCTTCAGCTGTTAGCTGGTTATCCCCGGTGAGCATAACAATGCGGATCCCCGCCTGACGCAACGCTTTAAGTGCATCCGGCGTGGTTGCTTTCACGGGATCCGAAATAGCTATCAGGCCTGCAAGGTCCCCGTCCGTGGCCACATAGATAACGGTAGCGCCTTCCATCCGCAACGTATCCGCAACGGCCTTTTGATTATCAATAACGATACTGTTTTCCTGCATAACCAGTTCATTACCAATAACAATCCGTTGACCTTCGACATCGCCTGTGACACCTTTACCCGACGGCGCATCGAAATGAGTGACTGCGGGTATTGCGATCCCCTTTTCCTGTGCTGCTCTGACGACTGCCATACCCAGCGGATGCTGCGAGCCTTTTTCCACTGCGGCCGTTACACGCAAAAGAGAGGCTTCCCCACCCGGACTGAGACTGATAATTCCTGTCACCGTAGGCGAACCTTCGGTGAGCGTGCCTGTTTTGTCGACAACCAGCGTGTCCACTTTTTCAAGACGCTCAAGGGCTTCGGCATTTTTGATTAACACCCCGGCCTGGGCTCCTTTGCCCACCCCCACCATTATCGACATCGGCGTGGCCAGCCCCAGCGCGCAGGGACAGGCAATAATCAGGACCGACACAGCCGCAATCAGACCGTGCGCCATCCTGGGCTCGGGCCCCCAGACAGACCAGATCACGAAAGCAACAACCGCGATAAGTATCACCAGAGGAACAAACCAGCCTGAAACGCTGTCAGCCATTCTCTGGATGGGGGCTCGCGAACGCTGTGCATCAGCGACCATCTGAACAATTCGTGAGAGCATCGTTTCATCTCCGACTTTCTCTGCACGGATGATAAGACTACCTGTCTGATTAATCGTCCCCCCAATGACAGGGGCACCCTCCGTTTTGGTAACCGGCATAGACTCCCCGGTCACCATCGATTCATCAACGGTTGTTGTGCCTTCGACCACGATACCGTCGACCGGAATACTCTCCCCAGGTCTGATGCGGAGCTTATCGCCAGGCAGGACATCTTCCGCATTAATATCCGTTTCATGACCGTCATGGTCCAGCCGCCTGGCGGTTTTGGGGGCAAGGTTCAGAAGCGCAGTAATGGCACCTGAGGTTTGTTCCCGTGCCCGCAGCTCAAGAACCTGTCCCAGCAGTACAAGCACCGTAATTACTGCCGCGGCTTCAAAATAAACGGCCACCAGGCCATCCATGTTTCTGAACGATGCAGGAAACCAGGAGGGGAAGACAGTTGCAATGACGCTGTAAACCCAGGCTACGCCGGTCCCCATAGCAACAAGGGTAAACATATTCAGGGAACGGTTACGTAACGACATCCCGGCCCGGGCGAAAAATGGCCAGCCACACCACAACACGACAGGAGAGGCCAGAAGCAGCTGCAGCCATGTGTTGTACTGTGGCGATACTGTATTTCTCAAGGCGGGAAACAGATGAGATCCCATTTCGAGTATCAGAACCGGAAACGCCAGCAACAACCCCAGCCAGAAGCGTCTTGTCATGTCGCGAAGTTCATCACTCGGCCCCGTGGATGCCGTGGCTACGAGTGGTTCCAGTGCCATTCCACAGACAGGACAGCTTCCTGGACCACGACGGCGTATCTCCGGGTGCATCGGGCATGTCCACACACCTTCAGAAATATCGTTCTCCGCCTGGTGGTGAGGCTGTTTTATCTGATCAGGGATGACCTCGTGGTGATGGTGGTGATGGGAATGTTCACTGGCATCTTCTGTAAGATAATGATCGGGATGAGCTTTAAATTTGCTCTCACAGCTGGCGGAGCAGAAATAAAGCTGATGCTCCTGGTATCGAATGCTGCTGTGCGCCTTATCGGGCATGATTGTCATCCCGCACACGGGATCTCTCACCTTATGCAATACGTGACTCTCGTCCGGGGATAATGTCTGTTCAGAGGCAGTCTGGTTGTTGTGTTGCACTGCATTGTCATTTTTCACAGTAACTCTCCTTATGCAAACCTGAAGCGTCTTCTGTATTCAGGTTATGTCATGGATGCGATTACCACGAATGTCGCCGGCACAGGAGTGCCTGCTACCGGCGTCCCGTTAACAGCCGTTCCGCTGACTATTCGATTCGCTGGAAGATCTTTTTACTGCCCTCCGGAGAGAATGCGATAACATCGTAAGCCTCTTTACGGGCCCCCATCTCCATTCCCGGGCTTCCCGCAGGCATACCGGGGGTGGCAAGGCCATAAATCCCTGAATCAGACTGCATTGCCTTATGTATCGTTGTGGCAGGCACATGACCTTCAATGATCAAATTACCAGTAACTGCGGTATGACAGCTTCTCAGCTCAGCAGGAACAGCATATTTTTCTTTCAGGGCTGACAGAGCCTGATCATTCATGACGTGGGTCCGTACCTCAAACCCGTCCTTTTCCATCGCCTTGCCCCACAGGGAACAGCAACCACAGTTTTCAGACTTGTACATGTCTATTACTTTTTCACCTGCCATTGCCGGAAGTGAAAGGCCAAAAGCCAGGGCCATTAAAATTATTTTTTTCATACTCACCTCTGTATGTTATCGATGTAAACCCTGACGTCAGGGTGAATTTATGCAAAAGGACACCCGCAGGGGTGTCCTTTCAGGGTTATGACACGCTCTTTTTATGTCTGCGCAGCCAGATGAGTTTATAGGCGGCAGGAATAATGAACAGGGACAGCAGCGGAGCTGTGATCATCCCGCCAATCATGGGGGCCGCAATACGGCTCATGACTTCTGAACCTGCGCCGGTTCCCCAGAGTATCGGCAGCAGACCCGCGATGATCACCGCCACGGTCATGGCTTTCGGCCGGACACGCAGCACGGCACCATGATAAAGGGCTTCATCAAGACCTTCCGGTGTGAACGTTTCCTTGTTTGACAGTTCCGGATGCGCTTCAATGGCATGACGCAGATACATCAGCATGACCACGCCAAACTCTGCTGCCACACCGGCCAGGGCGATAAACCCGGTTCCGGTTGCGACTGACATATGGAAGCCCTGCCAGTACAGGAACCATATCCCGCCAACCAGGGCGAACGGCAGACTCATCAGGATCAACAACGCTTCATCAACCCGGCGGAACGCCAGATACAACAGGATGAAAATGATCATCACCGTCATCGGCACCATCAGTTTAAGTTTCTTGTTGGCGTGCTCAAGCAGTTCAAATTGTCCGGAGAATGACACGCTGGTACCCGGTCTCAGTTTCACTTTCTGACTGATAGCCGTTTTAATATCATTAACCACCGACACCATATCCCTGCCGCGCGCGTCAATGTAAATCCAGCTGGCTGGACGGGCATTTTCCGTTTTCAGCATAGTCGGCCCTGAAACGACCTTAATATCCGCGACATCGCCCAGCGTGATCTGCTGCTTCATCGGGGTCAGGATCGGCATCTGTTTCAATGCATTTGGACTGTTCCGGTAATCCTGCGGATAGCGAATATTAATCGGGTAGCGGGCCACGCCTTCAACCGTTTCCCCTACCGTTGCGCCGCCGATGGCTGATGAGACAAACAGCTGTACATCACCGACAGTCATACCGTAACGGGACGCTTTTTCCCGGTTGATATCGATATCGATGTAACGCCCGCCTTCAAGTCGCTCAGCCAGGGCAGACACCACGCCCGGCACGGTTTTGGCTACCGCCTCAATACTCTGCGCAGTCGCATCAATATCGGCCAGGACAGTCCCTGAGACCTTGATACCTATCGGGCTTTTGATCCCGGTTGAGAGCATATCAATACGGTTACGGATTGGCGGAACCCACAGGTTTGCCAGACCCGGTAAACGGACGGTCTTGTCGAGTTCTTCAATAATCTTGTCAATCGTCATACCCGGACGCCACTGATCCTCAGGTTTGAGCTGGATCGTGGTTTCCACCATTTCAAGCGGTGCGGAATCCGTTGCGGTCTCTGCTTTACCGGTCTTGCCAAATACAGAGGCCACTTCAGGAACGCTTTTGATTAACTTGTCCGTCGTCTGCAGGAGTGCTGCAGCTTCTGCCGGAGAGACGCCAGGCAATGTTGACGGCATATACAGCAGGTCGCCCTCATTGATCTTCGGCAGAAACTCCCCCCCCACCTGACTCAATGGCCATACAACGGTGAAAATGGACAAGGCCGCAACCAGCAGGGTTGTTTTTGGCCAGTGGAGGACCCGCAGCAGCAATGGATGATACGCTTTGATCAGCACCCGGTTCAGGGGGTTACTGGTCTCGGCAGGAATTTTTCCCCGGATCCAGAATCCCATCAGGATCGGAATGACAATGATGGCCAGCGCGGCCGCGCCCGCCATGGAGTACGTTTTCGTGAATGCCAGCGGGCCAAACAGACGTCCTTCCTGACCTTCCAGGGTAAAGATAGGTATAAAGGACAGGGTGATGATCAGCAGGCTGATAAACAGTGCGGGTCCCACTTCCACGGAGGCGTCGGTAATCACCTTCCAGCGGGTGACGTTGTCAATCTGCTCACCCGGATGCCGATGATCCCACTCCTCAAGCCGTTTATGCGCATTCTCAATCATCACAATGGCGGCATCCACCATCGCACCGACGGCAATAGCTATCCCTCCCAGCGACATGATATTGGCGTTCAGTCCCTGGAAGTGCATGACGATAAAGGCGATACACAGGCCAAGCGGCAGAGAGATAATCGCCACCAGGGCAGAACGTACGTGCCACAGGAACAGGGCACAGACGATGGCCACCACGAAAAACTCTTCCAGAAGTTTGGAACTGAGGTTATCAATCGCCCGGTCGATTAACTGGCTGCGATCGTAGGTGGTCACGATTTCAACACCTTCCGGCAGACTGGCCTTCAGTGTCTCCAGTTTATCCCTCACTGCCGTGATTACGTCACGCGCGTTTTTACCCGACCGCAGGATCACCACGCCGCCAGCGACTTCCCCCTGGCCGTTCAGTTCGGCAATACCACGCCGCATTTCAGGCCCTGTCTGCACGCGGGCAACATCCCGCAAATAAACCGGCACGCCGTTCTCGCCTGTTTTCAGGACGATGTTATTAAAATCATCAATGCTCTGCAGATAGCCGCTGGCGCGGACCATATACTCCGCTTCGGCTATTTCAACGGATGAACCACCGGCCTCCTGGTTAGACGATTCAAGAGCCTGTTTCACTTCGGGCAGGCTGATCCCATACTGAGACAGTTTTACCGGATTGACCTGAATCTGGTACTGCTTCACCACGCCACCAACCGAGGCTACCTCAGCCACGTTCGGGATGGTCTTCAGTTCAAATTTCAGAAACCAGTCCTGCAAAGAACGCAGTTCTGAAAGGTCGTGTTTTCCGCTGCGATCGACCAGGGCATATTCAAATATCCAGCCCACTCCCGTGGCGTCCGGACCGATTTCAGAACTCACACCCGCAGGCAGTTTGCCCTGAACCTGATTCAGGTATTCCAGCACGCGCGAACGGGCCCAGTACAGATCGGTCCCGTCTTCAAAAATGACATACACATACGAATCACCGAACTGTGAAAAGCCACGCACAGTTTTTGCGCCAGGTACGGACAGCATGGTGGTGGTAAGCGGATAGGTGACCTGGTTTTCTACAATCTGCGGAGCCTGTCCGGGATAGCTGGTTTTAATAATGACCTGCACATCTGACAGGTCAGGCAGCGCATCGACCGGCGTGTTAATTATCGTCCATGTGCCCCAGATGCTGAGAAACAGGGCACCCATCATGACCAGGAAACGGTTGGCGACAGAGCGCCGGATAATCCATTCAATCATCGTCGTCTCCTCAGTGCCCTGAATGCATATTTACAGGCTGCTCAGACATTGCTGGCATACTGTTTTCTGTTTTTTCAGGGTGGCGCATACGTTCCAGCGCGCCCGTAATATTGGCTTCGGAGTCAATGAGGAACAGGCCACTGACCACCACGGTATCGCCTTCATTAAGACCGGAGCCAATGCCGGACTGTTGCTGTGATTCATGCAGAACGTGGATCTGTTTCGGCACAAACTTGCCTTCATCATCAACAGTAATCACGCGCTGTTCTTTGCCGGTATCGATAACGGCCTGGCTTGGTATCAGCAGCATCTCCTGACTTTGGGTATTCAGTTTGAGATAGGCATTCATGCCCGGCTTGAGAAACTCATCCTTGTTAGTAACCTGGAGGCGGACCTGAAGCGTGCGGGTTGTCTGATCCACGCTGGGAAGAATGTTCCATTTTTCGACATGGAATGTTTTATCCGGATAAGCCGGTACCGAAATTTCAAACTGCGACGTATCTTTCAGCAGATAGGCGATAGATTCTGGCACTGCAGCGCTGATCCAGACCGGGTCCATCCCCTGAATCTGAGCCACCACCTTATCTTTGGAAATATTCATGCCGGTGCGCAGGTCAAATGCAGTAATGACACCATCAATAGGTGCTTTAATGGTAAAACGGGTCTGGATTGTGCGGGTTGAACGCAGCCTTTGAATATCCTCTTCCGGCATACCAGCCAGACGAAGTCGCTCCAGAACCCCTTTTATCTGGGTTGGCGTACCGCCTGTACCGGATAACAGCAGAAACTCACTTTGTGCCTCAACCCATTCAGGAATGGTGATATCGATAAGCGGAGTGCCTTTCTTCACATGATCGCCAATCGTCAGGGGATACACTTTTTCGACGAAACCGTCAGAACGCGCCTGCACAATGACAAACTGATATTCGTTGTAACTGACATTAGCCGGGATTGTCTGAGAATAATTCAGCATTCCTCGCGTGACTTTTTGCGTTTTTAATCCCAGATTCTGAACCTGAGTTGGATCGATACGGATCCCGCCACTGCTTTTATCGCCACTTTCATCAGCATATTTCGGCACAAGGTCCATATCCATAAAAGGCGATTTTCCGGGTTTATCAAATTTGGTATCCGGTTTCATAGGATCATACCAGAAAAGCACCTTTTTCTCCGGTGCCTTTTGTTCTGCTGGTACTGTTTTTTGTGATGAGTTTAAATACTGCCAGGCAGTAACCGATATCAGCCCTCCTGCTATGAGGCTGCTGATAATTATTGCAGCATATTTTATCTTTAAAGAAGCCATACAATTTCTCGCTGAAAAATCAAAACACCTGGCATATGCGCCCGATCATTCATTCACAGTAATCCCATAATGAATGTTCAGGCGCACTGGATGTATTCGCTCCGGACTGTTAATCAGGATTGCGTAACGTTAATGCTTTTGAGTAAGGAGATATTGCCCTGCTGAATAAACGAGAAATCGACATGGTTGCCGGTTTTCAGGGCATTGATAGCGTCGTCTGCATTAACAAAAGTGAAGCGCATGGTCATTGCAGGCCAGCCCACCGCCGGGATTGCTTCGTGCGAAATGGTAATCTTTTTACTATTCATATCAATGTCTTTAACGATACCGGTGCCCTTGATAACCTGCTGTACCGAAGCATCACTGGCAGCATTCATATCGCCATGCTGATGTGTTTCAGCATGAAGACTGGCAGAAAACATGACAGAGAAGGCACCAAATAAAACGGCTTTAAGTGAATTACGCATTTTTAATTTCCTGATTAATTGAATAAATTTACTCTACCCAACCGCCACCCAGCGCGGTAAACAGATTAATTTCGTTAACCTGTCGGGAATAGGTAAGATCGAGAATGGTTTGCTGCGTCGCGAAGAGGGAACGTTCTGCATCCAGCACTTCGATGTAACTGACAGCACCACTTGCATACAATCCTCTGGCACGCTGTAGAGTTATCTGAAGTGAATCAAGATAACGCTGCTGTGACTCAAGTTGCTGGCTAAGGCTGTCGCGCAGCGCAAGCGTGTCGGAAACATCCTTAAAGGCTGACTGAATTTTTTGTTCGTAATTAACCACGGACTGTTGCTGGCGAATTTCAGCCAGCTTCAGATTGGCTTTGTTTCTGCCGGCATTGAAAATAGGAATTTCAATTTTAGGGATAAAATTCCACATTCCACTTCCTGACGTAAAGAGGCTGGACAGCTCCGTACTGCTTGCGGAAAGGCCACTGGTCAGGGTAATGGACGGGAAAAAAGCCGCTCGCGCTGCGCCAATATTAGCATCAGCCGCTTTCAACAGGTATTCCGCTTCCATAATATCCGGACGCTGCAGCAATATTTGTGACGACAGATTTGGTGGCAATTTTACTGGTGCGATCTCCCCACCTTTCATCCCTTTTTCTGACGGAACTGCGCGGTACGTTCCCAGCACCAGTTGCAGGGCATTGTTTGCCTGAGCCAGATCGCCTTCTCGTTTGGCTATTTCGGCGCGGGTACTTTCGATTTGCCCCCTGGCTTGTTCAAGCGCCAGAACGTTCGTACTCCCGGTCACCAGTTGTTGCTCAACGAATGCATAAGACTGTTCATAATTTTTCAGCGTTTCCCGCGCAATACGGAGTTGTTCGTACGCCAGTTGCTGGCTGAAATAGCTCTGTGAAACGTTGGAGACCAGCAGGATGTGTACGGCACGACGGGCTTCTTCGCTGGCAAAGTAGTTCTGGCGATCAGCCTCACTCATGTTCTTAAGTTTGCCAAAAAAATCGAGCTCATAGCTGAGCTCCAGACCCGCGTCGTACTCCTGTGTGGTCGGCTTGTCACCTTTCAGACCACCGCTGTATGTGATCCCGGATGAGGCATTCAGTTGAGGATAACGATCTGCATCCGTGACGTTGAACTGGGCCCGGGCCTCTTCAACCTTCAGGGCAGCCATTCTCAAATCACGGTTATTATTCAGGGCTTCACCGATCAGCCTGCTGACCTGGGGATCGACAAAAAAGTTTCGCCAGCCCGTATCCTGATAGCTGTTTACCGCAGGCGTCAGACTGTTTTTAGACAATGAAAACTGCTGGGGAACCGGAGCTGGCGGACGCTGATATTCAGGTGCCAGAGAAACACAACCAGCCAGGATGAATATGGTACTGATGCTGAGTAATTTTAATTTGAACATAACGCTTCTCGTACAGGCAGACCTGGTAAATGGTTCAAACGAAGTCCAGAGTATTGATAGGGATACTTTACCGAACGCTCTCTGTTTGCCGGGTGACAGGATAATGACAATGTTGTCATTTTTGCTGTAATCCGTTGATAACGATCGTGGGCGCAATAAAATGACATTAGCAGCCAGCCAGGGAGCATAATGAAAATATTAATCGTTGAAGACGAAATTAAAACAGGTGAATATCTCAGCAAGGGGCTGACAGAGGCGGGGTTCGTCGTGGATCACGCTGATAATGGTCTGACCGGATATCATCTTGCCATGACAGCCGAGTATGATTTAGTCATCCTGGATATCATGCTGCCTGATGTAAACGGCTGGGATATCATCCGTATGCTGCGCAGTGCCGGAAAGGGGATGCCGGTATTACTGCTGACGGCCCTTGGCACGATTGAACACAGGGTCAAAGGACTTGAGCTGGGTGCGGACGATTATCTGGTGAAGCCCTTTGCGTTTGCTGAACTGCTCGCCCGGGTAAGAACCCTCCTCAGGCGGGGAAACACGATGATCACGGAAAGCCAGCTTAAAGTGGCTGACCTCTCGGTTGATCTCGTATCCAGAAAAGTCAGCCGCGCCGGGAACCGCATTGTGCTCACCAGTAAAGAGTTCAGCCTGCTGGAATTCTTCATTCGCCATCAAGGAGAAGTTCTTCCCCGCTCCCTGATTGCCTCTCAGGTCTGGGACATGAATTTTGACAGCGACACTAACGCGATTGATGTCGCAGTAAAGCGACTCCGCGCTAAAATTGACAACGATTACGAGACAAAACTGATCCAGACAGTGCGGGGCGTGGGCTACATGCTGGAGATCCCGGATGCATAGCAAACCGTCCAGACGACCTTTCTCACTCGCTCTGCGGCTGACCTTTTTTATCAGCCTGTCCACAATACTGGCGTTTATCGCCTTCACCTGGTTTATGCTGCATTCTGTTGATAAGCATTTTGCCGAGCAGGATGTCAGCGATCTGCAACAAATCAGCACCACACTAAACCGTATCCTGCAGTCTCCGGTTGATCCGGATGAAAAAAAAGTAAGCAAAATAAAGGAATCGATCGCCAGCTACCGTAACGTTGCTCTTTTGCTCCTCAATCCCCGGGGAGAGGTGCTGTACAGCTCTGTGCAGGGGGCTGCTTTACGCTCTGCTGTGAATTCAGCCGATTTTAGCGAGCACAGCCGTGCACGTGATGTCTTTCTCTGGACGGTGGAGGATCCTGCGAGAGCGATGGATACCGGGTCCGGAATGAAGATGGAAACATACAGAATTATCGCCTCATCTGGTCAGGCGATATTTCAGGGCAAACAGCAGAACTATGTCATGCTGACTGGCCTCTCCATTAATTTCCATCTCCATTACCTCGATGCGCTGAAAAAAAATCTGATTGCGATCGCTGTCGTGATAAGTCTGCTAATTGTTCTGATCATTCGCATTGCTGTCCGTCAGGGGCACCTGCCCCTTCGTAATGTCAGCAATGCCATTAAAAACATCACCTCCGAGAATCTTGATGCGCGGCTGGAACCGACACGCGTTCCCATTGAGCTGGAGCAGCTGGTTATCTCGTTCAATCATATGATTGGAAAGATTGAGGATGTTTTTACCCGCCAGGCCAATTTCTCTGCCGATATCGCGCACGAGATCAGAACCCCCATCACCAATCTGGTGACGCAGACTGAAATCGCTCTGAGTCAGGATCGAACCCAGAAGGAACTTGAGGATGTCCTCTATTCCAGCCTTGAAGAGTATAACCGGATGACAAAAATGGTCAGCGACATGCTGTTCCTGGCCCAGGCGGACAATAATCAGCTGATACCTGACAGGGTTCGGTTTGACCTCAGAGCAGAAGTCATGAAAGTCTTCGAGTTTTTCGAAGCCTGGGCCGAAGAACGAAATATCACGCTCAAATTTAACGGGATGCCCTGCCTGGTTGAGGGAGATCCACAAATGTTCAGAAGAGCGATCAATAATCTGTTATCCAATGCCCTGCGTTATACCCCAGAGGGACAGGCAATCACCGTCTCAATAAGAGAGCAGGAGAGCTTTTTTGACCTTGTGATTGAAAATCCGGGGAAACCAATCCCTGAAGAGCATTTATCAAAGCTGTTTGATCGCTTTTATCGGGTGGATCCGTCCAGACAACGAAAAGGAGAAGGCAGCGGCATCGGCCTTGCGATTGTGAAGTCAATCGTGGAAGCACATCACGGAAGAGTGCAGGTGGAATCGGACGTACACTCAACGCGTTTTATCTTATCCGTGCCCAGACTGGAGAAAATGATTCCGGAAACCCAATACTGAGAATAAAGATTTAAATGACAAAGATGTCATTAGCCTGTCATGCAGCAAACAGAAGCCATTCGATATAATTAGTGCAACTTATCAGGAAGGCTGGATTGCTTCATCAATACCCGGCGTCAGAGTACGCCAGGAAATGAATATCCAGTCCTCTCCCGGAGAAATAAACACTGCCGAACCTGTTTCAGTTATGGAACT
This sequence comes from Enterobacter cloacae complex sp. ECNIH7, assembly GCF_002208095.1. NCBI lineage: Bacteria > Pseudomonadati > Pseudomonadota > Gammaproteobacteria > Enterobacterales > Enterobacteriaceae > Enterobacter > Enterobacter cloacae complex sp. ECNIH7. The sequence goes on along the minus strand of NZ_CP017991.1, from coordinate 3,585 downwards.
GAAAACGTCGGTTGTACTTCCCCGGACATCACTAATTCAGAAATGGAGATTTATCATGAAAAATATCGTATTAGCATCCTTGCTGGGCTTTGGTTTAATTTCTTCGGCCTGGGCCACTGAAACCGTGAATATCCATGAGCGGGTCAACAATGCACAGGCTCCTGCTCACCAGATGCAGTCTGCTGCGGCTCCTGTCGGGATCCAGGGGACTGCTCCTCGTATGGCCGGTATGGACCAGCATGAACAGGCCATTATTGCTCATGAAACCATGACGAACGGGTCGGCGGATGCGCACCAGAAAATGGTTGAAAGTCATCAGAGGATGATGGGAAGTCAGACCGTTTCCCCTACCGGGCCGTCGAAGTCATTAGCGGCAATGAATGAGCATGAAAGAGCTGCAGTTGCCCATGAATTTATGAATAACGGTCAGTCTGGCCCACATCAGGCCATGGCCGAAGCGCATCGTCGCATGCTCAGTGCAGGCTGACGGCGAGGGAAGTATCTGTGCTGTCCTTATTTCCTTGATAGATTTTTCCGTAACCGGATATATGGCAACATCTTTGCCCCCTACAGGGGCATTTTTATCAGATTCTGCTACAGTTAACGGGTATCAACTTAAAAGGATATTTTTTATGAAAGCCAGAAACACTTTATTTGCAGTATTATTGTTATCCCTGCCAGCGATTTCAGCAGAACATTCAGAAATGAAAATGACTGATATGTCTACCTCGGCTTCGTCACAGGAATATATGGCTGGCATGAAAGACATGCATGACAAAATGATGGCTGCCGTAAATGAATCCGATCCCGACAAGGCTTTTGCGAAAGGCATGGTAGCGCACCATGAAGGGGCAATAGCAATGGCTGAGACCGAGCTAAAATACGGAAAAGATCCGGAAATGAGAAAGCTCGCACAGGACATCATTAAAGCTCAAAAAGGTGAAATTGAGCAGATGAATAAATGGCTTGATAGTCAAAAGTAAACATTGCAGAAATGTCACGACAAGCGTGATTTTACATCGCTCCTGGGCACGGGAGTCTGTTAATCTTTATATAATTCAAACCCGATTAATTTCGGGTTTTGTATTTTCACGCGCCAAATCGGTAACTACCAGGAAATAATGACCGTCTCTGCAAGCAAGGTAAAAGCATTACTATTGAATAACACTCACCTGTTCTCACCTTTATAATAGCGAATCAAATCCTCCAGAGATATATCGATAGCTACCTGTTTTAATAACTCCTTTCTCTCATTATATATTTTCTCAAGCATTTCTTCATATCCCTGGCCGAGGTGAATTTGCTTATGGCAATTGCAACACAGCGATATTATATTTTCTTCGACGTCAAGCGAAGTGTTAAAATCATCCTGCATGGACATAGGTACAATGTGATGAGGTTCAGTATAATTCAGGGAAGAGTTACGCCTTCTGAAGGTTGGGTGTTCACCATCGACTTCACATCTGTAACCTGCTTTGTTCAGTGCATTTTTCGAAACCCCTTTATTTCTTGGGTACGAGACGCCATTTTTTACTTCAATTGCATGTTTCTTTGGTTTAGCTTCCCCTGTATATTCAAATGCCTGGGCGATATCAAATGTATTATTCGCTTCCATGGCGTTGATCAACTCATCGTCTGAGTAATACTCATTGATGGTTATTTCTTCCACACCAAATAAATCCAGCTCTTTAATTGCCTGAACAAGTTCATCACGAATAGTCCATAAGTATCTTTTTGGTTTTTCACCGGTTTCTTTACTCTTCATGACTGTAATGAATTTTGTGCCAGGTGCTATATTCCCGATCCCTTTAACTTCAAACCTTCCTAGCTCTTTTTGAACTCTACCACCGAGCCCGTTAATAACGCCATTAGCACTCATACTGTGCTGGTCGTACTTTTTGCCTATATCAAAACATGTGCAGGAATGATTTGGTTCAATATACCATTTTTTTAACGCCTCAATACTTTTAGAGTCAAAAACCTTTTCATTCATTAACAGATTTTTCCATTCTTCCACACTGATATCAATGTCGCAGACGTACTCCCCGTCAATTACCTGGCAAATCTTATAGATCACGATCTATCCCCCCTGTAATAAAAAAATCATCACAATACACAGTCCGTTACCCGGTATGAGTGCAGTCAGGTAACATCTGCAGTATGCCATATTTTCAGCTCTGGTAAATCAGAAAAACCATTGTCATGGCATCTCAAATTAAATTATTTCTGAAATTACTAAACTTCAGCATCCATCACCGACTATACCATGTTTTCTGTCTGGCCCAGATATAATGGACAGTTAGTTCCGCTCATTATCCGCGATGATGAAATAGTCTCCGGCCAACAAAACCGTACAATGTTTTCAATGACCTGCACTTTTAACTGAACAAGTGAAAAACCATTCAGAACTTAAAATGTTAACAATAATTTCATGCTGGCGTGTATGCCACATTATTCACATTTTGCGAATGAAAATAACTGGCATAATTGAATTTAATGATAATGTTACATATTGTCAGCCAGGTTCCGGAAAGCGAGAACCGGAACCGCACCTGTCCAGCCGGTATTTCCGTCGATGACCCTCGCTTTTTACTGATTTGTGCCCGACTGAGAAATCGGTAACTCAGTTTCGGAATCGGCGCAGATGAGTTTCCGGAACAAAATAAATGTTGCCGCGCGCCCGTGAGCATGCCACGTACAGCCTGTTACGGGACGATGGTGGAAGGGCTGCCAGTTCCTGACGGGTCAGAAGCTTCCAGTGGGCGGGCCCCATCACAATGCAGACATCCTGAAAGTGATCGAGCCCTTTGCTGACGCCCCAGTTCATGGAATAGCAGCCGTAACGGTGATGCTCACGATAGAAGAGCTTAATCACCGTATTATCGGCGTGCAGGGCGGCTGTGCGCTCTGCATCTGTGATCGTTTCAATCAGGGTGGCATGTATCCCATGGGCAGCGATACGGATGTTCAGTTGCCCGGTGATAAACTCGCACACCGAAGTCGAGCAACGCCATGTTCGGTTGAGCGTGTTACGGTCAACCATGAAACCTGCTGCGGCGAAGCGGGCCTCATATCGCGTAATGTCATCGTGCAGCGCTGAATTAACGTTGCCGTCACGGCTTGTATCAAAGGTATGCTGATAAAAATCACCGCAACACAGCACAGTGATTTCCGCACGGCAGAGCTCCAGCAGAAAATCAAAGTCATGTCCGGCAAAGTCCTGGACTTCATCGACAAGCAGTTCATCGTAGTAACGGGCAAGCCGGGTACGGATATCCGGCAGCAGCCCCCGGGCTGTCAGCAAGTGTGCGAGCCTCCGGTGATATAGCCGTCCGGCGGGATCCTGATAATGCCGGGCATTCGTGCGCGGTATTCCGGGAGGGGGTCGGTCGAAGCTCAGGCCACGCGATGCCAGCCGCTCCTGCAGGAAAGGCCGGAAGCAAAAACCGTGCAGAAACTCAAACCAGGTCATCACCCTGATCCCGTCCGGGATAAAGCCAAAACGTCTGATAATCTGCGCCCGCAGATGCGCTTCATTATTCACGGTGAAGGTCAGGATCAGCGTTCTCCGGTCCTCACTCAACC